>JBOHAK010000421.1:0-4801 GCA_050697795.1 Gaiellaceae bacterium | reverse complement strand
GCACCGGGCACGGAGGGTCGCCGCCGCCGCGGCCGTGGGCGTCCTGGCCCTCGGCGCGGTGGGCGCGGGCTACTGGTTGGCCGGACGCGGCGAGGAGCCCGACCCGGCGCCGGCGCGGCAGTCCGAGCAGCCTGTCGTGGAGCCGGTGCCCGCGGCAGACGATCCGGGCACGCAGGCGCGGAACCTCTCCGCCTGGCTCCGCGACCGCGCCGGCTAGCAAATCGCCGCTCGCGCCATCTGCAACGATGGCGCACGTGCTCCGGCTCTACGACTACGCCGCCTCGGCGAACTGCTACAAGGCGCGACTCCTCCTCGCCCAGCTCGGCCGCGACTACGAGCGCGTCGCTGTGGACATCTTCGCGGGCGACACGACGACGCCCGCCTACCGCGCGAAGAACCCGGCGGGGCGGACGCCCGTGCTCGAGCTCGACTCGGGCGAGACGATCGCCGAGTCGAACGCGATCCTGCTCTACCTCGGCGAGGGCACGTCCTTCGTCCCGGACGAGCTGCACGAGCGGGCGCGGGTGTGGCAGTGGCTCTTCTTCGAGCAGAACCTCTTCGAGCCGAACGTCGGCACCGCCCGCTTCTGGCGTCTCACCGGTCGCGACGCGCTCCACCCCGGGGTCTTCGCGGCACGACTCGAGTCCGCGGCGGCCGCGGTCGCGACGCTCGACGCAGGCCTGGCCGGCCGCGACTTCCTGGTCGGGGATCGCCACACCGTCGCCGACGTCTCGCTCTACGCCTACGCGCACGTCGCGCACGAGGCCGGGATCGACACGGGCCCGCACCGCGATCTCGGAGCCTGGCTCGCGCGGGTGGAGGCGACGGACGGCTTCGTGAACGATCTCGAGCCGTACCCGGAGAACGCGCGCCCCGGCGCGGGCGGCTCCTCCGTGCACGGCTGAACGCTCGGGCGCGTCCGACCCGCTCCGTATCTTCGTTGCGGGTGACACGTACCGTCGACGATCCCTTCCTCGAGTTCGAGGAGGAGACGCTGTGGTGGGAGGAGCCGCGGGAGCGGTCGCCGCCTCTCCGTCCGGTTGCCCCCGCGCCGCGTCGGGCCCGGCGGCCACCGCCCAGGACACTCGCCGGCGACATTGCGCGCCTGCGGGCGCGCCTCACCCGCCAAGGGTCCCTGCTTCCGGCCGCCGCCCTCCTCTCCTTCGTCGCGCTCGTGGCGCTCGCCGTCGCCCTCCGCGTCGCAACCGCCGGCGGGGACGAGGTTGAGCAGGCGAAGCGCACCGCGACGCCGTCGGCAGCCTCGGGGCCGGCACCGGCGCAGGCCGAGGCATCCAGCGCCGCACGCCTCTTGCGGGTGGGCGACAACGGCGCCGACGTCCGCGACCTCCAGCAGGCCCTGGCGGCACTCGGCTACTACACGAGCTCGGCGGACGGAGCCTTCGGCGACGGCACCGCCGCCGCCGTGGGCGCGTTCCAGGGCGCCAACGGCCTGCTGGCGGACGGCATCGTCGGCGCCACGACCACCGCGGCCCTCCGCGAGGCGGTCGCTGCACGCGCCGAGGTGGACGCCGGCAGCGCGGAAGAGGGCCTGGCCTCAGCGGTCGAGGCCGGCCGACTCGAGGCGGAGGCCGCCGATCGCCACCGGGAGACCCTCGCCGGCGCGGTCGCCGCACTCGGGGAGCTCCCGCCGGGCCGCGGCTCCCTGGTCGCCGCCGTCCTGCGCGACGTCGCCGGGCACGCCGACGTCTACGACGGGCCCCGCGCGCTCTCGCTCTTCGGGATGCTCGCCGCGAACGTCCGCCACCTCGAGCGCAGCGCGGCCCCGGCAGAGCCCGGCGACATCGCGGACGGCGACGAGGTCGTCTACCGCTTCTTCCGCGGGCCCGGGTTCCAGTTCCATCCGCTGGCGAACTTCGCCCGCCTGAACGGCTGGGCGCGCGACGGCGAACGGGAGAAGGCCGCGAAGCTCGCCCAGGCGCTCGTCGCCCGCGGCATCCCGAGCGGCGACGCCCTCGCCTGGGAGTACTTCTTCCCGTTCGGCGGCCCGTCGCGCTGGACGTCGGGCCTGGCCCAGGCCGCCGGCGCGCAGGCCCTGGCACGCGCCGGCGTCCTCCTCGAGGACGCTTCGCTCCGGCGCAGCGCCCGCGCCGCCTACCGCATGCTGCCCAAGGAGCTGTCGCGGCCCCTCGCGTCAGGCGTCTGGGTGCGCGAGTACGGCTTCTCGGACACCGCGATCCTCAACGCGCAGCTGCAGTCCGTCGTCTCGCTCCTCGAGTACGTCGAGCTCACCGACGACCCGGGGGCGCGGGCCTTCACGCAGCGCATGCTGACGGCGACGCGCGAGCTCCTCCCGCAGTTCGACACGGGCTGCTGGTCGCTCTACTCGCTGAACGGCGTCGACGCCTCGCCGTCGTACCACTCCTACCACGTCAGGCTGCTCCGCCGCCTCGCCCGCCTCACGGGCGACCCGCTGTGGCAGGAGACGGCGGGCCGCTGGGCAGGCTATCAGCGCCGCGGCGGCTGCTGAGACCTCAGCAGGTCGCGGAGCGCGAGCGCGTTCCGGACGGCGAAGCCCTCCCAGTCGTTGTTGAAGTAGGCGTAGACATCGACGCGGGCGCGCCACTCGACGAGCCGCTCGGCCCACGCCTCGAGCTCGCGGTCCGAGTAGTTGCCCCGCCGGCCGCCGCTGCCGTGGTGGAAGCGGACGAACCGCCAGCCGGCGGTGAGCTCGTGGGCCTGGAAGGGGCGCGTGGGCGTGTCGCCGACGACGAGCGCGACCCCGTGCTCGCCGAGTAACGAGTAGACGTCGGGGCAGAACCAGCTCTCGTGGCGGAACTCGAAGCAGTGGCGGCCCGGCGGGAGCCGCTCGAGCGCCCCCGCGAGGCGCTCGTCGTCGCGGTGGAAGTTCTCGGGGAGCTGCCAGAGGACGGGCCCGAGCTTCGGCGAGTCGACGAGCGGCTCGATGCGGGCGTAGAAGCGCTCGAGCCCGGCTCCGAGGTCCTGCAGCCGCTTGACGTGGGTGAGGTACCGGCTCGCCTTCACGGCGAAGAGGAAGCCTGCCGGCGTCCCCTCGACCCACGCGGCGACCGTATCCCGCTTCGGCAGGCGGTAGAAGGTCGCGTTCACCTCGACCGTGTCGAAGAGGGTCGCGTAGTGCTCGAGCCAGCGCCGTTGCGGGAGCCCGTCCGGGTAGACGCGTCTCCGCCAGTGGTCGTACACCCACCCCGAGCAGCCGATGCGGACCGTGCCCACGGTCTCCTCTTACCCGGGAGCGTCGACCTCCGGACGCCGACGGATCGTCAGCAGGTAGACGAAGGGCGCGGACAACAGCACGAGCAGGAGCGCCGGAAGCGCCGCGCGCGAGTAGGCGGCCACCGTCGTGGCGGTCCAGACCTCCGTGGCGAGGGTCTCGAAGCCGATCGGCGCGAGCAGGAGCGTGGCGGGGAGCTCCTTCATGGTGGAGAGGAAGACGAGCGCGGCCCCGGCGAAGAGCCCCGGCGCCACGAGCGGCGCGGTCACCGTGGCGAACGCCCGCCGGGGGCTCTTCCCCAGCCCCCGGGCGGCCTCCTCGAGGCGCGGGTCGACGCGCAGGAGCGCCGAGTGCGTCCCCGCCACCGCCTGGGAGAAGAAGCGGACGACGTAGGCGAAGACGAGGAGGGTGAGCGTCTGGTAGACGAAGCCCGCGTAGTTCGCCGCGAAGAAGACGAGCGAGAGGGCGATCACGATCCCGGGGAGGGCGTTCGAGGAGTAGGCGAGCCGTTCCAGCGCCCTCGTCCAGCCCGCGCGGTAGCGCGTGGCCACGAGCGCCACCGGGAGCGCCGCCGCGACGGCCACGCTCGCGGCGAGCGCCGAGACGAGCACCGAGTTCAGCGCCGGGCCCCACACACCACCCAGCTCGCGGTCGAGCGAGAGCGCCCGCTCGAGCCAGTAGCCGATCACGGCGAGCGGGAGGGCGAGCGCGAACCCGACGACGCCGGCGCAGTAGGCGAGGGCCGGCCAGCGCCAGCCGCCGAGACGCACGCGCTGGGCCGCCCTCGCGGCGCCCGGCGAGGGCCGGTGATAGCGCGCCCGTCCGCGCGAGTAGGCCTCGAGCACGAGCACGACGACCGTGAGGAGGACGAGCACGAGCGAGAGCACGGCGGCCGGCGTCCGGTCGAACAGTGACCGGTACTGGAGGAAGATCGCCCGGGTCAGAGAGCTGTACTGCATGAGGGAGACCGCCCCGAAGTCGGACAGCGTGTAAAGCGCGACGAGGAGAGCGCCGGCGCCGAGCGAGGGCCGCAATACGGGGAGCGTCACGCGCCTGAACGTCTGCATCCGCGACCGGCCGAGGCTCCTGGAGGCCTCCTCGAGCGCCGGATCGAGCTCACGGAAGGCTGCGACGGTGAGCAGGTAGACGTAGGGATATGTCGAGATCGTGAGCGCGATGACGGCGCCCCAGAGGCCGTAGATGTCCGGCACGCGCTCGACGCCGAAGGGCCCCTCGAGGATCTGCTGGAGGAAGCCGCGCGGTCCGAACGCCGCCAGCAGGATGAGCGCGGCGACGTAGCTCGGGATGACGAGGGGCAGGCCGGCCGCCACGGCCCAGAAGCTCCTGCCCGGCAGGTCGGTGCGGGTGACGAGCCAGGCGAGCGAGACGCCGACGAGGAGCGCCGCGGCCGTGACGAGGACGACGAGAAGCGCCGTCTGGCCGACGAGCTCGAGGATCCGGTGGCGGCCGAGAACGCTCCAGGCGTCCGTGCCTCCCTGGACGACCCGCAGGACGAGGTACGCGAGCGGGAGGCACACGAGCGCGACGACCGCGACGGCCGCCGCGGCGAGCGGGAGCGGCGGGCGGCGG
>JBOHAK010000420.1:0-3808 GCA_050697795.1 Gaiellaceae bacterium | reverse complement strand
CCCGTAGTGGAGGAGGTAGCCCTCGTAGATCGTCTCGACGCCGAGCGCGAGCCGCTGGGGCACGAGCTCGCCGAAGACGGGCTCGTGCTCGGGCTCGGGCCGCAGCGCGTCCCCCCAGAGCGCGCTCTCCGCGGCGGCGTCCGCCGCGATCGTCCCGAACACGTCAGTCGCGGAAGAAGTCGCCAACGGCCTCGACGGTGCGGTCGATGTCCTCGTCCGAGTGCGCGAGCGAGAGGAACATGCACTCGAACTGCGAGGGCGCGAGGTAGACGCCCCGCTCGAGCAGGTGCCGGAACAGGGCTCCGTAGCGCTCGCTGTCGCTCGCCTGCGCGTCCGCGTACGTCCGCACGGGTCCGGGTGCGGCGAAGAGGGTCAGCATTGCGCCGACCCGCTGCACGCGGCCGAACGGGCGCAGCCTTTCCTCGAGCCGCGCGCCTTTGCGCTCCAGCTCCTCGTAGACGCCCGGGTTGCGGAGGCGCCGCAGCACCGAGATTCCCGCCGCGGTCGCGAGCGGATTGCCGGAGAGCGTGCCGGCCTGGTAGACGTCGCCGACCGGTGCGAGGCGGCTCATGACGTCAGCGCGCCCGCCGAACGCCGCGAGCGGCAGGCCGCCGCCGGCGATCTTGCCGAGGATCGTGAGGTCGGGCCGCACGCCGTAGCGCTCCTGCGCCCCACCGCGCGCGACGCGGAAGCCGGTGATCACCTCGTCGAAGACGAGCAGCGCGCCGCTCGCGTCGCAGAGCGCCCGCAGCGCCTCGAGGAAGCCGTGCGCGGGCGGGACGACGCCCATGTTCCCCGCGACGGGCTCGACGACGACCGCCGCAAGCCCCTCGCCGTAGCGCTCGACGGCGGCCGCGGCGGCCTCCAGGTCGTTGTAGGCGCTCACGACCGTGTCGGCCGCCGCGCCGGTCGGCACCCCCGGGGTCGAGGGGATGCCGAGCGTCGCGAGGCCTGAGCCCGCCTCCGCGAGCAGCGCGTCGGCGTGGCCGTGGTAGCAGCCCGCGAACTTGAGGATCCGGTCGCGCTTCGTGAAGCCGCGCGCCAGCCGGAGGGCGCTCATGGCCGCCTCGGTCCCCGAGGAGACGAGGCGCACCTTCTCCACCGACGGCATGGCGTCGGCGATCTCCTCGGCGAGCTCGACCTCCCGCTCGGTCGGCGCGCCGAAGGTCGTCCCGTCGGCGGCCGCCTCCTGCACGGCCTCCACGACCTCCGGGTCGGCATGGCCGAAGACGAGCGGCCCCCACGACTGCACCCAGTCGACGTAGCGGCTGCCCTCCGCGTCCCACAGGTAGGCGCCCTCGCCGCGGGCGGCGAAGAAGGGCTCCTCGCCCCCGACCGCGCCCCACGCCCGTACCGGGGAGTTGACGCCGCCGGGGATGACCTTCCGCGCGCGCCGGAAGAGCGAGCTGACCGTCAGAGCCACTCGGCGAGCTCCCGCGTCCAGTAGGAGACGATCACGTCGGCGCCCGCGCGCTTGATCGCCGTGAGCCCTTCGAGCGCGGCCCGGCGCTCGTCGAGCCAGCCGCGGGCCGCGGCCGCCTTGATCATCCCGTACTCGCCGCTCACGTTGTAGGCGAACAGGGGCGCGTCGAAGCGCTCGCGCGCGGCGCGGATCACGTCGAGGTACGGGAGCGCGGGCTTGATCAAGATCGCGTCGGCGCCCTCGGCGAGGTCGAGCTCGCATTCGCGCAGCGCCTCGCGGACGTTGGGCGGGTCCATCTGGTAGCTCCGCCGGTCGCCGAAGGCCGGCGTCGACTCGGCCGCCTCGCGGAACGGCCCGTAGAACGCCGAGGCGTACTTCGCCGAGTAGGCGACGATCGGGGTCCCGTCGAAGCCGTCGCCGTCGAGCGCCCCGCGAATCGCCCCCACGCGCCCGTCCATCATGTCGCTCGGGCAGACGGCGTCGGCTCCGGCTTCGGCGTGGCTCACGGCCGTCTTCGCGAGGAGCTCGAGGGAGACGTCGTTCAGCACCTCGTCGCCCTCGACGAGCCCGCAGTGGCCGTGCGAGGTGTACTCGCAGAGGCAGACGTCCGTGAGGAGGAGCAGCCCGGGGACGCGCTCGCGCAGCGCCCGCAGCGCCTGCTGGACGATTCCGTCGTCGTCGTAGGCGCCCGAGCCGGCCTCGTCCTTCTCCTCGGGGATCCCGAACAGGATGACGGCGGAGACGCCGGCGCGGTGCGCGGCCTCCGCCTCGTCGCAGAGCCGGTCGACGGAGCGCTGCGCGATCCCCGGCAGGCCCTCGAGCGGCCGCTCGACGCCCTCGCCGGGAACGGCGAAGAGCGGGTAGACGAAGTCGTCGAGCGAGAGCCGCGTCTCCCGGACGAGCGAGCGGAGGGCGGCGGTGCGGCGAAAGCGCCGCAGGCGGGTGACCGGGAAGGTCGAGCTCACGCCAGGAATCTTCGCACGCCCGCCCGGGCGGCCGCCGCGAACGCCGCTCCCAGGCCGGCGAGCCAGAGCGCCTCGACGCCCACCGTCCTCCACGGGTCGATGTCGAAGAGCGCCGCCTCGAAGAAGTCCACGGCATGCCCGAACGGGAAGACGGCCGAGAGCCAGCCGGCCGCGGCCACCGAGCCTTCGGGCACCACCCCGACCAGCACGAGCGGCAGCGTGACGAGGAACGCGACCAGCACCGCCGTCCTCGACTCGCGCGCGAGCACCCCGAGCAGGACGCCGAAGGCGCCGAAGGCGGCGCCCGCGAGCGCGAGGCCGACCGCGAGAAGGGGCAGGCGCGACCACGGCCCACCGCCTTCCACGTCGGCGACCTCGGCCGCGACGCCGAAGACGAGCGCGAGCGCGAGGCCGATCGCGAGCGCGACGACGGCGCCGAGCAGCAGCTTCACGGTGACGAGCTCCCACAGCCGCACGAGCCCGCGCACGAGCCGGCCGACGACGTTCTCGTCGCGCTCGGCGGCGACCGCGCCGGCCGCGAGGAGCACACAGACGAAGGCGAGGGTGAGCGCGAGCGCATAGGCCTGGAGCTGCGCGCCGAGGAGCCAGGTGCGACCGGCCTCCCGGTCGATGGCCAGCTCGATCGGGTTCGCCGTCGCGCTGAGCGTCTCGTCGGTCTGCTCGAGCGCGAGCTTGGCCTCGTCGACGAAGTCCGCCAGCTCGTCGATCTCCGCGAGGGCGTCGGGATCGGACGTCCGCGTGCGGAGGCTCGCGAGCAGCTCGCCCGCCTCGTCGAGCCCGACGACGTCGAACTCCTCGCCCAGGAAGCTCGCCTCACCGCCCTCGACGAGCAGCCGCACGTACTCGAGGTTCGCCGCGATGTAGGCCTCCTGGAGGAGGCGGTTCAGCCGGTAGACGAGCGCCTCGGTCTGGAGCTCGAAGCGCCCGGCGAGCCCGCCGCGCCCGGTCCGGAGCACGAGCTCGGGGCTCTCCACCATGCCGCGGAGCCTCGCGGCGAAGCCGCGGGGGACGACGATCGCCGCCACGACCTCGCCCGTCTCGAGCTGCCGCTCAGCCTCCTCCTCGGACATGGCCACGAGCTCGGCCCGGTCGTTCACCTGCTCGACCACGTTCTGGACGTCGAAGCTCTCGCCGGCGAGCGTCAGCTCCCCCGGGAGGCCGTCGAGGTCGACGAAGGCAACGGTCGGGCGGTCGGAGGCGAAGCGCACGACGAGCCCGACGAGCACGGCGAAGAGGAGCGGGTAGAGGACGAGCGCCGCGAGGAGCGCGGGGGAGCGGCGCAGCACGCGGAGGTCCTTGCCGAGCAGGAGCCGGACGCCGGTCATAGGCTGGCCTCCGGCCTATGAGCTCGTGGAGGGTGTGTGAGGGAACCGGGAGGTTCCCTCACTGGATCAAAGAA
>JBOHAK010000419.1:0-5510 GCA_050697795.1 Gaiellaceae bacterium | reverse complement strand
AGCACGAGCTCTGCGGCGCCCGCCAGCTCGTCGGCGACGGCGACCATCGTCGTCCGCAGCTCGTAGCCGCGTGCGTCGCGCGTCCCGCGCAGGTCGAGGAGCGGCCTCATGCCCGCGACGCCGATGGCGACGTCCGTCGTCCCCTGGCGCCACGCGCGGCCGAAGGAGTCGCTGACGATGACCGCTGGAGCGACGCCCAAGCGCGCCGCAAGCGCGTCGCGGAGCGCGGCGGCGGAGGCGTCAGGATCGCGGGGCAGGAGCACGACCCACCCGTCGCCGGGCGCGTTGGAGCGGTCGACCCCTGCGCTCGCGCAGACGAAGCCATGCTCCGTCTCGGCGATCACGAGGTCGCCGCGACGGCGGCGTACGGCCCGCGCCTCGCGCAGGATCACGGCGACGTGATCGTCGGCCTGCTCGACCCGCCCTTCCGCCTTGGACACGACCTTCTGGGCCACGACGAGGACGTCTCCCTCCTCCAGCCCGCCCGCCCGGGCGATCGCGTCGCCGAGGAGCGCGGCCAGGTCGTCTCCCGGCCGTACCTCGGGAATCCCCGCCAGGGGGATGAGGCGGAGCTCGCTCACTCCGGGAGCCCGGTGACCCGGATGCCCGCGTTCGTCCTGTAGCGGCGGTTGACGTTCAGGATCACCGCGGTGAGGGTCTCGAGCCACCGTGCGACCTCGAGGCGGCCGCAGTCCACCGCGCGACCCTGCACGAGCCGCTCGGCGAGCGCGGCCACGACCGCCTTCGCCTCGGCGTCGTCCCCGCAGAGGAGCACGTCCTCGTCGAGCGGCAGGTCCGGGTCGGCGAGCGCCTTCGCACTGACCGTGTGGAAGCCCGCGACGACACGGGCCTCGGGAGCCTCGTCGGCGGCCGTCTCCGCGAGCGAGACCTCCCCGGGCGCCGCGCCCGCCTTGCCGTCCCGGAAGACGACGGGAGCGGCGACGCTGACGACGATCCGGCCGGCTAGGTCGTCGGCGAGCGCGGCGGCCATGCCCTCCACGCTCCCGGGCGGGACGGAGAGGAAGACGACCTCCGACACCTTGCAGGCCTCCGGATTCGAGACGAACTCGTCGCGCGGCGTCCGCGAGCCGATGACGACCTCCTCCCCGACGCGGCGCAGGCGCTCGGCCAGGCCCTGGCCGAAGTCCCCGCTCCCACCCACGATTCCGATCACCGCACGACGTCCAGCACGGCTGCGCCGACCTCCGCTCTCGACTGGGGCTCCACCATAACGATGGGCGCCACGAGCGCTCCGGGCAGCTCGCCCTCGTCCGCGGGATCGACGACGACGTCGGTCGCGATCCCCTCGTAGAGCGCCGCGATGCCGCGGACGCCCGGCTCGTGGCCGAGGGAGTCCAGCATCTCGGCGAGGGGGCCGCGCAAGGCCTTGCCGCCGACGAGCGGCGAGACGGCGACGACGCGCTTCCCGGCGAGCGCCGCCCGGATCCCGGGCACGGCCAGGATCGGGAGGATCGAGACGAACGGGTTCGAGGGAGCGATGAAGACGACCTCGGCAGCCGCGATCGACTCGAGGACGCCGGCCGCGGGCGCGGCGGCCTCCGCACCGTCGTAGCGGACGGCGTGCACTGGGTCGGCGTGGCGCCGGGCGACGAACCACGTCTGGAAGTCGAGCTCGCCCGCCGGCGTCGTGAGGAACGTGCGCACCGGGTCGTCCGAGGCCGGCAGCAGGCGAACGGCCACGCCGAGGCTCTCCGCCAGGCGGCGCGTGACCTCGGAGAGCGGCGCGCCCTCGCGCAGCGCCCGGGTGCGCACGAGGTGGAGGCCGATGTCGCGGTCGCCGAGCGTGAACCAGGTCTCGCCGCCGAGGCGGCCCGCGCCGGCGAGCGCGTTCGTCGTCTCGTCGCGCACACCCCAGCCGCGCTCCTCGTCCAGGAGACCGGCGAGCGTGTAGAGGACGGTGTCGAGGTCGGGAGAGACGTGGAGACCGAGGATCTCCACGTCGTCGCCGACGTTCACGACGGCCGCGACCTGCTCGGGCCCGGCCGCCCGCGCCAGGGCGTCCACGAACCGCGAGCCGCCGAGCCCTCCGCAGAGGACCGCGTACCGCCTCGATATGCTCACCGCGTGCTCGCGATCGTGCCGGTCAAGGGCCTGGACGGCGCGAAGACGAGGCTCGCGCCCCTTCTCGCGGAGCCCGACCGCGCGCGACTCGTGGTCGAGATGCTCGACCGGGTGCTGGCCGCGTGCCGGGAGGCCGTCGCCATCGAGCGAACGCTACTCGTGACGCCCGATCCCGTGCTCGTGCGCGACGGGGTCGAGATCCTCGTCGATGCGGGCACGGGGCACGCCGACGCCGTCGAGCTCGCCCTGGCCGACCCGCGGGCGCGGGACGGGGCGCTCGTCGTCATGGCCGACTGCCCGCTCGCGACCGGAGAAGCTCTCGACGCGCTGGCCGCCGCCGCGCGTCCGCTGGCGCTCGTCGCCTCCCGCGACGGGGGCGTGAACGCGCTCGCGCTCCGGCCCGTGGGGTCGTTCCGGCCGCGCTTCGGCGTCCCCGCCGCGACGACGGCCGCGGAGGCGCGGACCGCCGGGCTCGAGCCGGTCGTCCTCGAGGAGCCGCTGCTCGCGCTCGACGTCGACCGCCCCGAGGACTACGAGCTCCTGCTCGCCTCCGTATGACCGGCCTCGTCACGTACTCCCCGAAGGTGTTCGTCCCGCTGACGAAGCTGTGCCGGGACGTGTGCCACTACTGCACCTTCGCGCGGCCGCCGCGCCGCGGCGAGCGGGCCTACATGAGCGCCGACGAGGTGCTGGCGGTGGCGCGGGCCGGCGTCGAGGCCGGCTGCCACGAGGCGCTCTTCACGCTCGGCGACAAGCCTGAGCTCCGCTACCGCGCCGCGCGCGACGAGCTCGCCGCGCTCGGCTGCGAGACGACGATCGAGTACCTCGCACGCACGTGCGACCTCGTGCTCTCGGAGACAGGCCTGCTGCCCCACGTGAACCCGGGCGTCATGACGCGGGCGGACGTCGAGCTGCTCCGGCCGGTCTCCGCCTCGATGGGCCTCATGCTGGAGACCTGCTCCGAGCGCCTGTCGGAACGGGGCGGGCCGCACTTCGGCTCGCCGGACAAGCTCCCCGCCGCCCGCCTCGAGACGATCGCGCTCGCCGGCGAGCTCGCCGTCCCGTTCACGACGGGGATCCTGATCGGGATCGGCGAGACGCGCGCGGAGCGGGTCGAGGCGCTCGAGGCGATCGCCGAGCTCCATGCGCGCTACGGGCACGTCCAGGAGGTCATCGTCCAGAACTTCCGCGCCAAGCCGGGCACGAAGATGGCGGCGCACCCCGAGCCGTCCATGGCCGAGCTCCTGTGGACGGCGCGCACGGCGCGCGGGCTCCTCCCCGCCGACATCCACCTCCAGGTGCCGCCGAACCTTTCCTACGACGACTTCCCCCGGCTGCTCGAGACCGGGATCGACGACTGGGGCGGCATCTCGCCGGTCACCGTCGACCACGTGAACCCGGAGGCGCCCTGGCCCGAGATCGAGCGGCTGCGGGCGGCGACGGAGGCGCACGGCCTCGAGCTCGCGCCGAGGCTCCCGATCTACCCGGAGTACGTGGCCGAGCTCGAGCGCTGGGCCGACCCCCGCGTCGCCGCCGAGATCAGGCGCCATGCCGACGCGTCCGGGCTCGCCCGGGAGGACGGCTGGGCCGCGGGCGCGCCGGGGCCGGCGCCGGCCATCCGCGCGGCGGGTGGGCGGAACCTCTCGGAGCCCCTGGCGACGGCGCTCGCCCGGGTGCGGGCGGGGGGCGAGCTCGACGAGGACGCCGTGACCGCGCTGTTCGAGGCGCGCGGGGCCGATCTCGGCGCGGTCTGCGCGGCCGCGGACGATCTCCGCCGCGAGGTCTGCGGCGACGAGGTGAGCTACGTCGTCACGCGGAACGTCAACTACACGAACGTCTGCTACTTCCGCTGCGGCTTCTGCGCGTTCTCGAAGGGCAAGCTCGCCGCGAACCTGCGCGGGAAGCCGTACCTCGTCCCCGTGGACGAGATCGTGCGGCGCGCGCGGGAGGCGTGGGATCGCGGCGCCGTCGAGATCTGCCTGCAGGGCGGGATCCACCCCGCCTTCACGGGCGAGACGTACCTGGAGATCTGCGCGGCCGTGAAGGAGGCCCTCCCGGACCTGCACGTCCATGCGTTCTCGGCGCTGGAGGTCTGGCAGGGCGCGGCGACGCTCGGGCTCCCGCTCGACGACTACCTCGCCCGCCTGCGGGACGTGGGCCTCTCCTCCCTGCCCGGAACGGCGGCGGAGGTGC
Source organism: Gaiellaceae bacterium (assembly GCA_050697795.1). Lineage (GTDB taxonomy): Bacteria > Actinomycetota > Thermoleophilia > Gaiellales > Gaiellaceae > JAIBJN01. The sequence goes on along the minus strand of JBOHAK010000419.1, from coordinate 1,235 downwards.
TGGACGACGAGGTGCGGCGTGTCCTCTGCCCCGACAAGGTCTCGACCCCGCAGTGGCTCGAGGTGCACGACGCCGCGCACCGCGCCGGCCTGCGCTCGACGACGACGATCATGTTCGGGGCCGTGGAAGAGCCGCGGAGCTGGGCCCGGCACCTGCTCGAGCTCCGGGAGCAGCAACGGCGGACGGGCGGCTTCACGGAGTTCGTGCCGCTCCCCTTCGTCCACATGGAGGCGCCCATCTACCTGAAGGGGCGGGCCCGCCCGGGGCCGACGTTCCGTGAGGCGGTGCTCATGCACGCGGTCGGCCGGCTCGCGCTGCACCCGTGGATCACGAACGTGCAGGCCTCGTGGGTGAAGCTCGGGCTCGAGGGCTCGCAGGCCGCGCTGCGCGCAGGCGCGAACGACCTGGGCGGGACGCTCATGAACGAGTCGATCTCGCGCGCGGCCGGCGCCGCGCACGGCCAGGAGATGCCCCCGGAGCGCATGGAGGCGGTGATCCGCGCGACCGGCCGCCGCCCGAGGCAGCGGACGACGCTCTACGGGAGTCCGGGCGCGGAGCGAACGGAGCGCTCGTTCGGCGCGCCGGCGCTCCTCGAGCCGGTCAACCCGAGCGTCAACGACGCGGGGCTCACGCGCCCGCCGCGCCTCGTCCGCCCGGGCCTGGCCGCCGCCCGCTGAGCGTCCTCACGAAAAGCGCACCCGCCGCGCGCGGCGACGGCGTGGCGGCCCGAACTCCTCGAGCCCGGCCGTCTCCCACCCGGGCGCCGTCCCCACGACCTTGTGTTCCACGAGCACGTACGGGAACCGGCCGCTGAACAGGTCGGCCAGCAGCTGGTCGAGCTCGTCCGCGCGGCGGCGCTTGCGCTCCCGCTCCACGATCACGACCCGCCGAACCGTCGAGTAGCTCGGCCGCGGGACGCCGAGCCGGGCCGCGACCGGCCGCAGCAAGCGCCATGCCTCCGCATAGGGCATCTCGAAGGCGTCGAGGACGCGGAGGGCGAGCACGAACTCCCGGTGCACGGGCGAATGGAAGGCCACCCAGCGAGGATGGCGCCCGAGAGCTTGTGCGTGTGAAATACAAGCGCTCCAAACGTGCGCCGGACGTGGCGGCGCGTCGGACGGGGCTCGACGGCGTCCGGGCGGCGTGGTATCGACCGGGTGTGCGGTTCGCAGCCGCCGCCCTCTTTGCCTGCGCGGCCCTCGCGGCTGCGCCCTCCGTCGGCGCGGTGCTGGCTC
>JBOHAK010000418.1:0-2183 GCA_050697795.1 Gaiellaceae bacterium | reverse complement strand
AGCCGGTCGACGGGGTTCTCTACGAGGCGGAGGTGTTCCATACCGTGATGGGCTCGAAGGGGCCGGCCTGCGCGATCTGGGCCTCGCCGACCTTGCGGAGCTCCAGCAGCGCGAGGAACGCGACGATCTGCTCGACGCGCGAGAGGCGATCGACCTCGCGGTCGAAGGCGAAGCGGCCGCGCGCGCGCAGGAGCTCCCGAAAGCGGTCGAGGAAGCGCGAGACGGGCGTGTAGGACATGACGAGGTGGCCGAGCGACGGCTCCGGCGCCTCTGCCGCGAGCGCGCGGAGCGCGCGCACGAGCTGCTCCGGCTCCTGCGCCGCGAGCGGCCGCGCCGGTACCGGCGCGAGCGGAGCGGCGCCGAGGCGGAAGTAGCGGTCGGACTCCGCCGCGAGCCGCTCCTCGAGCCATCCTGCGGCGGCGCGGAAGCGGCGGTAGGCGGCCAGCCGCTCCGCGAGCTCCTCGGCCGCCTCCTCCGGGTCGAGGCCCTCGAGATCGAGCTCCTCGCCCGGGAAGAGCCCGCGCGCCTTCAGCTCGAGCAGCGCCGCGACGAGGACGAGGAACTCGCCGCACGCCTCGAGGTCGAGCGCCTCCCGCTCGGCCAGCCGCTCGACGAAGGCGAGGACGATCTCGGCCACGTCCACGTCCTTGAGCTCGAGCTCCTCGCGGAGGACCAGCGTCAGGAGGAGGTCGAAGGGCCCTTCGAACGCGTCGAGGTCGAGGGGTAGCTCGCGCACGGCCACGGCCATGGCCGGCGATGCTAGCTGGGCTACCGGATGCGGCCCTTGGGGACGGCCATCTTCGGCCCCTCGGGGGGAGGCGGCGGCGGGGCCGACTCCCGGCGCGGCCCGCGCTCCTTGCGCCGCTGCGACCACACGAAGCCGACGAGCGCGAGCACGAAGACCGCGATCGACACCCAGGCGTTCAGCCGCAGCCCGAACCACTCGTGAGCCTCGTCGACGCGCAGGAGCTCCATGAAGAAGCGGGCGAACGTGTACCACGCGACGTAGAGGCAGAAGAGCCCCGGCGAGCGGATCCGGAACCAGCGGTCGACGAGGAGGAGCACGAAGACCCCGACGAGCGACCAGAGCGACTCGTAGAGGAACGTCGGGTGGAAGGTCGTCTCGGACGCGAACTGCTCCGGCCGGTTGGCGAGGTCGATCTCGAGCCCCCAGGGAAGGTCGGTCGGCTCGCCGAAGAGCTCCTGGTTGAAGTAGTTGCCCCAGCGCCCGATCGCCTGTGCGAGCAGGAGGCCCGGCGCGGCCGCGTCCATGAACGCGAGCACGCTCTCGCCGGCGCGGTGGACGACCCAGGCCCCGACGAGGACGCCGCCGGCGATGCCGCCCCAGACGCCGAGGCCGCCCTCCCAGACGGCGAACGGCTCCCACCACTCGCCGTCGACAGTGTTCCAGCTCGTGACGACGTGGTAGAGGCGCGCGCCGACGATTCCCCCGAGCACGCCCCACATGGCGACGCGGAAGACGAGGTCGCCGCGCGGATCGCTCCAGAACGCCCAGCGGCCGGTCCAGCGGCGACCCGTGAGCCAGGTCGCGGCCACGATCCCGAGCAGGAGCATGAGCCCGTAGGCGTGCACCTGGACGGGCCCCAGGTCGATCTCGCCGCTCGACGGGCTCGGAATCGACCCGACGAGTGTCGGGAGCGACGTCACGCGCGAGAGCCTAGCGTCTGGGCGCCGGGGCTTCCGCAGGAAGCGGACGCGCTACAGCAGGATGCGGAGCGCCACGTCGGGCGGGCAGCCGCCGCGCAGCAGGCGCGTCGCCTGGTGGAGGTCGACGTGCCCCAGCTCGCCGAGGTGCCGGGCGTCGCCGGACGAGTAGCCGGCGCGCTCGAGCTCCTCGATCCGCCAGCTCCGGACGAGCTCCGCTTCGGCGTCGAGTTCGAGTTCGAGGTCTACCGCAGGCATTCCAGTTCCTTCCGCTGCTGTCCCTACCTCATTCGGTTGTAGCGAACGGAGGGTTGTCACCCCTCCGGGTGAAGCGAGCGCGTAACGCGCGCTTAATACGCGTTTCATACCGGTGGGAAGAAGCGGTCTCGCAGCGCCGTCTAGAGGGTGTGAAGAGCCTTTTCAGCCTCCACCCGGTCGCGGTCGCCGGCGACCTTCTCGCGGGCCCCCCCAGCGCGGGCCCCGCGAAGCAGGACGCCGAGCCCGAGCGGGACACGGTG
>JBOHAK010000417.1:0-2359 GCA_050697795.1 Gaiellaceae bacterium | reverse complement strand
TCGACCTGCCGGGCGTCGACGGGGAGCGGCGTGCCCTCTCCGACTACGAGGGGAAGCCCGTCGCCGTCGTCTTCTCCTGCTGCCACTGCCCGTACGTGGTCGCCTGGGAGGATCGGCTGAACGCGGCGGCGCGCGACTACGGCGACCGGGCCGGGTTCGTGGCCGTCAACTCCAATGCGGGCTACCTGGGCGACTCCCTCGAGGACATGGCGCGTCGGTCGGAGGAGAAGGGCTTCGTCTTCCCGTTCCTCTACGACGAGACCCAGGAGGTGGCAGCGGCCTACGGCGCGGCTCGCACGCCCGAGGTCTTCGTCTTCGACGACCGCCACCGCCTTCTCTACCACGGTGCGCCGGACTCGAGCCACACGGATCCGGACGGGGCCGAGCCCTACCTGCGCCCCGCGCTCGACGCTGCGCTCGCCGGCACCGCGCCCGAGGTGCGGGAGACGCCGCCGGTGGGCTGCACCATCAAGTGGCGCTAGCCGTCCGCGGTTAGCTCCCGCCGTACGAGCTCGAGCGCCTCCTCGCGCGTCGAGACTGCGCCCACCGCGCGCTCCTCGGCGACGAGCTCCAGCAGCCGCCCGACCTCCGGACCGGGCTCGAGGCCGAGGTCGAGCAGGTCCTCGCCGCGCAGGAGCGGCTCCGCCGGCTCGGCGGCGCGGGCCGCGCGCACGGCCTCGTAGAGGTCGGTGGCGCCGAGGTAGGCGAGAGCAGTGAGCGCCCAGGGCTCGGTCTGCCGGCGGAAGCGGTGGACCGCGCGGGGGGAGTCGTCGGGCGGCCGCCCGGCGGCGAGCAGGGTCCGGGCGAGGCGGCGGAGGTCGTTCGAGATCGGGAAGCGGCGCAGGCCTTCGCCGAAGACGACGACCAGGAGGAAGCCCGGCGTGTCGACGACGTCCACCTCGTCGAGGCGCGCGAGCGAGCCGCCGAGGGGCTCGAGCAGACCGAGCTCGCCGGCGCGGCGGAAGCCCTCCGGGGAGAGACGCTCGAGCTCGCCGAGGGTGCGCTCCCCGGCCGCGTCGGCGGCGAGCCCGGCGGCGGCGCGCAGGAGCTTCTCGGTCTCCCCGTCGAGGCGGAAGCCGAGCTCGTCCTCGAGGCGCACGGCCCGCAGGAGCCGGAGGGGGTCGTTCTCGAAGATGACCGGCGAGACGGCGCGGAGCCGGCGGGCCTCGAGATCGGGCTCGCCGCCGAGCGGGTCGACGAGCGCGCCGCCCTCGAGCGGCCGCGCCATCGCGTTCACCGTGAAGTCGCGGGTGGCGAGGTCGTGCTCGATCGTCTCGCCGTGCAGCGGCGTGAAGTCGACCGTCGTCCCGGTGCGGAAGGCGACCCGCCAGGCGCCGTGGCGCTCCGAGAGCGGGAAGACGGCCCCGCCCGCCAGGCGGGAGTAGAGCCGGGCGGCGAGCTCCGGAGAGCTGCACGCGACGTCCGTGTCCACGATCTCCCGGCCGAGGAGCTCGTCGCGGACGGCGCCGCCGACGACCCAGGCGGGCTCGTCGCCCACCGCCCGGCGGATCCGTTCATCCATCGACGACCCTCCGCTCGATGCGCAGCGGGTCGCGGCTCACGCCGCAGGTGAGCTCGTAGTTGATCGTGCCGAGCACCCGCGCGTGCTCCTCGGCGAGGATCCCGTCGCCGAGCAGCGTCACCGGCGTGCCGGGCTGCTCCTCCTCCAGCTCGACGGCGAGGGAGTCCATCGAGATCGTGCCCACCACCGGGCGGCGGGACTCCCCCACCAGCACCTTCGTCCCCGTCAGCCCGCGGCGGAAGCCGTCCGCGTAGCCGACCGGGACGATGCCGACGCGGGTCGGCCGCTCCGCGACGAAACGGCGGCCGTAGCCCGTGCTCTCGCCCGGCGCGAGCGTCCGGACGAGCGCGACGCGGCTGCGCCAGGAGAGGACGGGCTCGAGCTCGTGGGCCGCCGGATCGTCCCCGAAGGGCGAGAGCCCGTAGACGGCGATGCCGCAGCGCACGGCGTCGAAGCGGGCCTCGGGGTAGCGCAGGGCGCCCGCGCTGTTGGCGAGGTGGGCTGGGACGCCTGGGAACTCGGCGGCCACCTCGAGGAACCGCTCGATCTGCGCGCGGGCGAACGTCGGATCCTCGCAGTCCGCGGTCGCGAGGTGGCTCATGACGCCGACGACGCGGTCACGCGGGACGGCGAGGGCTTCCTCGAGGCTCATCCCCCAGCGGCCCATGCCGGTGTCGACCTTGAGGTGGACGTCCACGCCCTCGGGGGCCTCCGGCGTGGAGAGGGCGACCTCGAGGCGCGCCTCCCGCGCGAGGCCGTCCTCTCCGCCGGCCAGCGGGCCCATGACGAGGATGCGCGGCTCCGGGAGGACGGCGCGCAGGGCCGCGCCCTCCCGCC
>JBOHAK010000416.1:0-3192 GCA_050697795.1 Gaiellaceae bacterium | reverse complement strand
CTTCCGTTCCCTCATCCGCTGGATCCGGGCCCACTGGGAGAGGAGCTGGACGCGGATCCCGCTGAGCCCGAACGAGCGCCCGACGTTGATGCGCCGCAGCCGCAGCCAGTCGCGCCGGCTCAGGTCGTTGACGCCCCTCCTCGTCAGGAACGCGAGCTCGAAGCCCTGCTCCTCGAGAAGAGTCTTCATCCCCGCGCCGGCGCCGCCCGGGTAGGCGAACGCGCGGGGGGTCGGGCCGACCTCGCGCTCGAGGTCGCCGAGCGAGCCGAGAATCTCCTCGGTCGCGTCCTCGCGGGCCACCTTGTCGAGCAGCGGATGCGTGCGGGAGTGCGGCCCGACCGCGACTCCCTCCGCGGACAGCCGGCGGAGCTCGTCCCAGTCGAGCACGGACGGGCGCCCACTCCCGGCGCCGGCGCCGCCGCCCAGCTCGTCGACGTAGGCCATCGCCTGCTCGTGGGGCAGCGACTTCACGTGCGCGCGGAGCCGCCGGTACGTCCGCAGCCGTTCGTCCGGCGTCGCGTGTTTGCCCTCGAGGGCGCTCCAGAGCCGGTCCCACCAGAACGCGTTGCCGGGCCGGCCGGGATACGCCGTGGGCACGAAGAGCGTCAGCGGCACGCCGTGGCGCTGCATGATCGGCCACGCGTGCTCGGCGACGGATCGATACCCGTCGTCGAAGGTCACCAGCACGGCGTGGGACGGCAGCGGCGCTTCCCCGCGGCGGACGGCGAGCAGCTCCGAAAGGGACAGCGTCCGGCAGGAAGAAGCGAGGAAGCGCATGTGCTCTTCGAACTCGTCGGGCGTCGCGCCGTTGAGGCCGGGATAGAGCTCCGGAGCGTCGCCCGGCTCGTCGACCCGGTGGTACGTGAGCACGTTGAGGACCCCGGGCAACGGACGGGCGGCGCGCTCCAGGATGCCCACCGCGTGCGAGAAGGTACGGGTCCCCGAGGCCCGTCGAGCCGAGCGCCAGAGCGGGTTCCTAGCGTCCACGGGCCACCTTCCGGCGCAGCTTCCCGGCGATTCCGGCGAGCTCGAGGAGGCCAGGGCGCGGATCGTCGCGCGCGAAGACGTCGTAGCCGTCCGCAGGATTGATGAGCCGGAGCGCCGCGGCGACCGCGTCCCGCCGCCGGGGCGTGGGGACGCCCGGGTACCGGCGGGCCCGGCGGAGCGTGGACCCGATCCAGACCGTCTCCAGCCCGAGGTTCCGGGAGCGAACCCCGACCGGATACGACGTCCGCGGGGGCTCCTCCGGCCCGGGCACGCGGCCGAGGCAGACGTCGACCAGGCCGGCCGGGAAGTCCATGCCGCTCTTCACGGCGAGGGGGAGCGATCCCCAGATCCGGCCGTTGAGCTCCATCAGCCGCGGGCCCTCCTCCCCCAGCTTGAACTCGACCATCGCGAGCCCCGTCCAGTCGAGCGCCGCGAGCAGGCGCGAGGAGTAGTCGAAGAGGAGGGGATCGAGCGCCACGCTCTCGCGGAACGAGCTCGCGCCGCCCGTGATCGGGACCTCGCGCAGTCGACGGTGCTGGAACGCGGCGAGCGGGCGTCCCTCGGACGCGAGCAGCTCGACGCCGTGGCCTTCGCCGGCGCAGTACTCCTGGAGCAGCACGTCGCAACGCCCCTCGAGGCCTCGCAGCTGCTCGGCGAGCGCGGCCTCGTCCGCGGCATACGAGACGCCGTAGCGCTCGATGCTGCGACCGCCTCGGACGATTCGCGAGAAGCGCGGCTTGACCACCACCGGCCAGCCGAGGGCGGCGGCCGCCGGGAGCGCCTCGTCCACGGTGGACACCAGCTCGGTTCGAGGCAGCGGAATGCCGAGATTCGCCGCCAGGTCGATCGTCGCCATCTTGTCGTGGCTCGCCGCCAGCCCTCTCGCGTCGGGAATGGCGAGCGTGCAGACGCCCGCGAACCGCTCGCGCGCCGCGGCCAGCGGAAGGATCGTCTCGTCGGTGACGGGGACGATGAGGTCGACGCTGCGGTCGCGGGCGGCCGCCAGGAGGGTCTCCACCATCTCCTCGGGCGACTCGTCGGGCGACGGGTAGCGCAGCCGGTCGGCCGCGTAGCGGGAGGAGAAGCCGGGGCTCCGAGCTTTCGAGTCGGCTGCGATCACGTGCATCCCGCGGCGGCCCAGCGAGCGGATGATGGAGACGGCGCTGCCCCGCGAAGCGTCCGTGACGAGGACCCTCGCCTGCGCTACGCGGGGCCCGGCCGAGGGACTGCCAACGGAGTCCGGGTGATGCCGGCCCCCGTTGGCAAATCCCTCGACCAGCGCCGCGACCTCCCCCACAACGTCGTCCAGCGGCCGGTCGGCGTCCACGACGGCGAAGTTGCTCATCACCTGCCCGAGGTCGAGATACTCGCGGCGGCGGCGGGCGAGCGACTCGAGCGTGCCTTCCCCCTTGCGGCGGAGGAGCGTCTCGGCGGGGGCGTCGAGGTAGAAGACGAGATCCGGCTTCGGGTACAGGCGGGCGAGCACGAATCCGTGCAACCGCCTGGCAGGCGACGAGCGTTGTCCCGGGGCCACGTCGTAGGCGTAGTAGTCGGCGAAGAAGTGGCGGTCGAAGACGACGATGGAGCCGCGGCGCCGCTGCAGCGAGGCGACGAGCGCGCGCTGCCACTCCTCAGCCAGCCGGTTGGCCAGGCGGAGAAACGACCGCCCCGACTTGAGCGAGCGCTTCACCCGGCTCCGGGACGGGGCTCCGTCCGGCTGGCGCGAGTCCCGGGGCCCGCCGTTGTCGGCCGCGACACCGCGGGCGCGCCGGACGGCGTGCACGAGGCGCGTGGTCGGCAGCAGCAGGTTGCTGGACTCGGGGCTCACGCCCATGTAGAGGTACGTCACGGGCAGCGGGAGCACCTCGGCGAGCCGGCGCGCGACGGTCGTCTTGCCGGCGCCGTCGGGGCCGATCAGCGCCAGGGTGAACCCGCGCCTCGTCATCGGCCCTCGCAGTACGGGCTCATCGCGTCGTAGAGCGACTCGAGGGAACACGGATACGGGTGGTGGACGACGAAGGCCGGCTTGCCGGCGAACGCCTGCGCGAGCGCCTGCCGCTGGATCTCCTCCACCTGCTCGATGAAGGAATTCGCGGCCGTCGGAAAGGCGAAGCGGTACTTCAGGTAGGCGGCCGTGAAGTCGAGCCGCTCGTGCTGGAGCGAGAAGACCATGCGCTCCCCGACGTCCAGGGGGTCGACCGGCTC
>JBOHAK010000415.1:0-2357 GCA_050697795.1 Gaiellaceae bacterium | reverse complement strand
GCCTAGGAGCACGGCGAGGGTGTGTGAGGGAACCGGGAGGTTCCCTCACTGGAACAAAGAAGGGCGCTCGCGGGGGAAACATGGTGTCCCCCGCGCGAGCGAGCCGGGGGTGAGCGAGGCTCATCGCCCGCCGAAGCGCCGGCGGCGGTTCGCGTACTGGGCGAGCGCCTCCCGGAGCTGGCGCTCCCCGAAGTCGGGCCAGAGGGTGTCGACGAAGACGAGCTCGGTGTAGGCGAGCTGCCAGAGGAGGAAGTTCGAGATGCGGAGCTCGCCCGACGTGCGGATGAGGAGGTCGGGCTCCTGCATCTCGGGCGCGTAAAGGCGCGCGGCGATCGCGTTCTCGTCCACGTCGCGCGCGTCCACGCCCTCCTCCACGAGGCGGCGGGAGGCCTCGACGATCTCCGCGCGGCCGCCGTAGTCGAACGCGATCCAGAGCTGGAGCCGCGTGTTCGCCGCCGTCTCCGTCTCCAGCCGCTCGATCTTCGCGAGCAGCTCGGGCGTGGCGCGGTCGCGCCGGCCGATGAAGCGTGTGCGCACCCCCTCGCGCGCGAGGTCGGGAAGCTCGCGCTCGATCGTCTCCACGAAGATCTCCATCAGCGCGTCGATCTCGTCGGACGGGCGCGACCAGTTCTCGGTCGAGAACGCGTACACGCAGAGCGACTCGACGCCGAGGTCGATGGCCGCCTCGACGGTCCGTCGCTGCGCGCGCGTGCCGGCGCGGTGACCGGCGGCGACGGGCAGCCGGCGGCGACGCGCCCAGCGGCCGTTCCCGTCCATGATGATCGCCACCGAGCGGGCGGCGTCGGGAAGCCGGCGCTCCTCGCTCGGCCTGAAGCCCGTGATCGTCCGCAGCTTCGTGAGCAGCCGCATGACGTCCCTCGTCCGAGATCGCGACGGCGATCTCAGACTTCCATGATCTCCTCTTCCTTGCGCTTCAGGAGCTCGTCGATCTTCGCCGTGTGCTCGTCGGTGAGCTTCTGCGCCCGCTCCTCGGCCCGCCGCTCCTCGTCGTCGCCGACGTCGCCGTCGCGGACGAGCTCCTTCAGGTGGTGCATGACGTCGCGGCGGACGTTCCGCACCGCGACGCGACCCTCCTCCGCGACGTGGCGCACGACCTTGACGAGCTCCTTGCGCCGCTCCTCGGTCAGCTGGGGGATCGGCAGCCGGATGATCTTGCCGTCGTTGGCGGGCGTCAAGCCGAGCTCCGACTCCTGGATCGCACGCTCGATCCCCTTGATCGAGCCCGGGTCGTACGGCTGGATCGTGAGGAGGCGCGCCTCGGGCACGTTGATCGTCGCGAGCTGGTTGAGTGGCGTATCGGTCCCGTAGTAGTCCACCTTCACGCGGTCGAGGAGCGCCGCGGAGGCGCGTCCGGTCCGGATGGTGTTGAACTCGTTCGCGGTCGCGTCGACCGACTTGTCCATGCGACGCTTGGCGTCGTCCAGCAGGTCCTCGATCATGCATCCTCCCGCGGCGTCGAGATGATCGTGCCGACCCGCTCGCCCGCGACGACGCGCTCGATCGTGCGCTCGTCGTCGAGGCCGAAGACGTAGATCGGCAGCCCGTTGTCCATGCACAGCGTGAGCGCGGTCGTGTCCATCACCTTGAGGCCGCGCTCGATCGCCTCCAGGTGCGTCAGCTCCGGCAGGAAGCGCGCGTCGGGATCCTCCTGCGGGTCGCCGTCGTAGACGCCGTCCACCCCGTTCTTGCCCATCAGGATCGCATCGGCACCCACTTCGAGCGCCCGCAGCGCGGCTGCCGTGTCGGTCGTGAAGAACGGGTTGCCGGTGCCGGCCGCGAAGATGACGACGCGACCCTTCTCCAGGTGGCGGATGGCGCGGCGGCGGATGTAGGGCTCGGCGACCTCGCTGACCGTGATCGCCGAGAGGACGCGCGTGTGCGCGCCGTGGCGCTCGAGCGCGTCCTGGAGCGTGAGGCAGTTGAGGACGGTGGCGAGCATGCCCGCGTAGTCGGCGGTGGCGCGGTCCATGCCCTCGCCCGCCGCCTTCATCCCGCGGTAGATGTTCCCGGCGCCGACGACGAGCGCCGTCTGGACGCCGCGCTCCTGCACGATCTTCACCTCGCGCGCGAGGGCGTCGACCCGCGCGGGGCTGATCCCGTAGGCCTGGTCGCCCATGAGCGCCTCCCCGGAGAGCTTGAGGAGGACGCGGTGGAACGCCGCGCCGTCCGGAGGGGCGGCTGCGGCGACCTCGCCTTCGGTCTCCGACTGGGTGCTCACTCGCGCCCGACGTTGTACCGCACGAACGCCTTCACCTCGGCCCCTTGGTCGGCGAGCGCCTAGCCGACCGTGAGGCTCGGGTCGTGCACCCAGTCCTGGTCGAGCAGCACGTTCGCGG
>JBOHAK010000414.1:0-3001 GCA_050697795.1 Gaiellaceae bacterium | reverse complement strand
GTCGCAGTCGACGACGGCAAGCGGTCGGTGCGGACGAGCCGAGGCGCCGGCTTCGGCTACGACGTCTTGCTCGTCGCCGTCGGGGCGCGGCCCCGCGAGGCGATCCCGGGGGCGCTCACGTTCCGCGGCCAGAGCGACGTCCCGGCTGTCCGGGCGCTCCTCCGCGACCTGGACGAGGGCCCCGACCAGCGAGTCGTCTTCGCCCTCCCGGGGCGGGGTGACCTGGTCGCTCCCCCTCTACGAGCTCGCCATCCTGACGGCCGACCACCTGGCCCGTACGGGGAGCACGGTCGCCGAGCTCGCGGTCGTCACCCCCGAGGAGGCGCCGCTCGCGCTCCTCGACGGCGAGGCCGGCAGGGCCGTACAGGAGGAGCTGGACCGCCGCGGAATCGAAGTCGTGACCGGCGCCTATCCGGACGCGTTCCAGGGCGGAGAGCTTCGCCTGGTGCCCGGGCCGTCGATCCCCGCCGACCGGGTCGTCTCCCTTCCGAGGCTGCGGGGCGTGCCGCTCGCGGGCGTGCCCCAGGACACCGACTTCTTCATCCCGACGGACGGCACGGGGCTCGTCTCCGGCCTGTCCCACGTCTACGCCGCCGGGGACATCACGACCTTCCCGATCAAGCAGGGCGGGCTCGCGGCGCAGCAGGCGGACGCGGTCGCCGAGGCGATCGCGGCACGGGCCGGTGCCGCCGTCGCGCCAAGGCCCTTCGCTCCCGTGCTGCGCGGCCTCCTGCTCACCGGCTCGCTCCCGTTGTACGTCCGCGCTGAGCTGAGCGGCGGCCGTGGGGAGAGCTCTGCCGCCGCCCACGAGGCGCTCTGGTGGCCACCCGGGAAGATTGCGGCGCGTCACCTGGCCCCGTACCTCGCCCGGCACGCGGGCCTCGCGTGCAACGCCGACACGACGGAGTCGATCTCCTACTGGATCCGGGGAAAGCCGCAATCCGCGAGACGTGGTTTCCCGGATGGGGCGGCCACCGGCGGGACGTATGTTCTCGGCAGGCAACCGAAGGAGGAGCAATGAAGCACATCCTCATCGCAACGGACGGCTCGCCGTCCGCAACCGAGGCGGTCGAAGTCGGGCTCGAGCTGGCGAGGGAGCAGGGCGCCGAGGTGGCGTTCCTCCACGTGACTCTTCCGGACGAGTACATCGTGTCGCGGCTCGGCCCAGGGCGTCCGATCATGCACTCGCAGCCGATCGACGAGGAGGAGACGGCGCTGGCCGCCGCAGACGAGGCCGCCAAGGAGGCAGGTGTGTCGTACACGCTCGAGCGCTTCTCCGGTGACGTGGTCGACACGATCGTGGCCTTCGCGAACAAGAAGGAGGTGGATCTGATCGTCGTGGGCTCGCGCGGGCTCGGTCCCGTCCGGACCGCTCTCCTGGGCAGTGTGTCGCGCGGCGTGCTCGACGACGCCCAGCGTCCCGTGCTCATCGTGAAGGCGGAGAAGGTCCCTGTCGCCGGCTAGAACGCGGGTCGCTCGAGCCCGCTCTGGAGCTGCGCGACGAACTCGTTCAGGTCCTGCTCGCGGCGGTTGAGCCGCGCCCGCAGGTCCTCGAGTTGCTGCTCGCGCCGCTCGAGCTCCTCACGCTCGACCTGCGCGTCGACGCCTTCCTGGACGCGGCGCTCCTCGAAGGCGCGCTCGCGCGCATCGAGCTCCCGCGACCGCTCGTCGAGGACCGACTCGGCCTCGGCGAAGGAGCGCTCGCGCTTCGCGACCCACTGCGTCCCGAGCGCGGCGTCGGGGTCGAGCAGGTCGCGGTGGAACTCGGCGAGCTCGCGCTCCCGGTCGGCCAGCCGCCGCTGCTCCACGCGCAGTCGATCGCTTTTCTCCGTGAACATCCGCTCGCGCTCCGCCACCTCGGCCTCGCGCCCCGCCAGCGTGCGCAGTCGTTCCTCGAGCTCCTTCGCCTCGGCGGCGAGCTTGCCGGCGCGCGAGCCCAGCTCGACCAGGACGCGGTCGAAGGCGCGGTCGAGCTCTTCCTGGACGGGCCTGAGCTCCTCGAGCCGCCGCCGGCGCTGCTCGAGCTCGGTCTCGAGGCGGACGAGCTCGGCCGCCTCCTCCTCCAGCTCGGAGGCGCGGTGGGCGAGGAGGACGCCGCGCTCGTCGAGCTCGGCGGCGCTCCGGGCGAGGTAGGTCTCGAGCGAGCCCCTGAGCTTTCCGGTGACGCCGGACATCTAGGCGGCGAACGCTCCCCTCGGTCCGGCGACGGGGAGATCGCGGCCGAGCGGCGGGAGGTCCGCGCCGGCCTTGTCGGGCCGCTCGCCCGCGCAGAGGCGTACGAGGTCGCGGCTCGAGCGGGCGGGCGTGCGGCAGTCGAGGCCCTGGCCGTGCGCGATCTTCGCGCGGAGCCCCGTGCCGAACTCGGCGGGACGGGTGGCGGCGTCGTTCATGTGCGGCCCACTGATCATGGTGCCGGTCAGGAGGGCGGCGCGATCCCCCGTTCGGGGGACGGCCGAGGCCGTCAGTTCAGTACGGCGCGCGCCGCCGCGAGGACGACGCGCCCGGCCGGCCGCAGGCGGTAGGTCTTCAGGCGCGAGACCGTGTCGCAGGGGCGGTGCCAGCACGTGTCCCAGCGCCACTCGATCCAGGCGGCCGACACACCGCCGCGCGTGAGGTCGTCGTGGTCGGACTGGCCCGTGTCGCGCAGGTACGTCGCCCGGATGCCGAGCCGCCGGGCGGCGGCGAGAAGGATGCGCGCCGACCGGTTCGGGCGCGCCTCAAGGCCCCGGATGTTCAGCGTCGTACCGACGCCGACCATGTCGATCGAGAGCGCCAGGCGCACGCCGGCCTTCTGTGTGGGGGTGAGCGAGCTCGTGAGCCGGCGGGAGCCGAGGTGCCACTGGGAGCCCGTCACCATGCGCTCCTCGGCGCCGAGCGCCGCGACGAGCACGCCGTTCCTTCCGGCCAGTTGCTGCGCGACCGTGAGGAGCACGCCGACGCCCGAGGCGTTGTCGTTGGCCGCCCGCGTCCCGTGGACGCCGTCGATGTGCGCCACGATGAT
>JBOHAK010000413.1:0-8921 GCA_050697795.1 Gaiellaceae bacterium | reverse complement strand
CGCGTCCCCGCAGGCGCTCGCTGACTTCGTGCAGCGACCGGCGGCGCTCCGCGGCATGGGTCTCGACCTCGGCCCGTCCCTCTTCGACGAACTGCGTGATGAGGCGCTCGAACTCGGAGCGGAGCTGGGTGAGCGCCTTCGTGTGCTCCTCGCTGGCCGCGGTCAGCCGCTCGGTGTCGGCGCGCAGGCGCGCGTCGTATGCCTCGAGCGCCCCCTTCTGCCGCTGGCCGAGCTGCCCCAGCTGGGCTTCGAGCTCGCGCTGCCCGCGGTCGAGGTCCGCCGCCCAGGCCCGCAGCCTGCTCTCCAGCCGCTCCTGCGCGCTGGAGACGGCCTCGGCGAGCTCGACGCGCGCGTGCTCCGCCTGACGGGCGACCGTGTCGCGCCGCTCCTCTGCGAGCTGGCGTTCCTGCTCGCCCAGCACGTAGCTGGCGTTCGCCCGCTCGCGGGCGAGCGTGCGCTCGAGCTCCGCCTTCCGCTCCACCGCGTGCCGCTCGAGCCGGGCGTCCAGCTCGGCCTGCGTTCGCTCTTCCACGGCCTCGAGGTCGCGCACGCGCCGCAGCCCGCGGGTCAGCATGACGAGGGAGGCCTGCGAGACCGCCGCGACGAGCAGGCCCCCGGCCGTGACGAGGAGGAGCTCCTCCTCCGCCGAGCCTTCGGCGATCTCGATCCCTGCGACGACGACGGCGGCGAGCGCCACGATGGCGAGCACGATCGCGCTCGCGACCAGGAGCCGCTCGGGCGCGCGGGACAAGATGACCGCGACCAGGGAGACGGCGACGACGGCGAACCCGGCCGCGAAGGCGATCTCGAGCGCGACTGTCATCCTGAGATCCTAGATGCCTGACCGGCACTTCTCGCACCCGCGGATGGCGGCTGCGACGCGGCGCCGGATCGCCGCGCTCGCCCTTGCCCGTACCTCCTGTACGGGCTGCGGACGATCGCGACGCCCGGCTTGGTCGCAGCCGTCCCCGGCGGGCGCGCCAAGCACCGGCCAGACATCTAGGTCGTGGAGGCATCGGCGAGGGAGACGTTCGCGGCGCGGAGCGCGCGGAAGCGGTCGTAGGCGCTCCTCGCCACGCGCCCGGCGAGCACGTCCGACCGCGAGCCGACGCCGCCCGAGTTCCAGGTCATCACGGCGACGACGTAGGCGCCGCCCCGCCAGTAGACGAGGCCCGCGTCGTGCCTGGCCTGGCGGATCCAGCCGGCCTTGTGGAGCGTCGAGACCCCGCCGGGCAGGTTGCGGTCGAGCTTCCCGTGATCGGCGACGTGCGCCAGCAGCCACAGCAGGTAGCGGGCGTCCCGGCGCCGGAAGCTCCCGCTCGTATGGGCCAGAGGCCCGAGCCCCCTGGCCGCCTGGTGGACGGCGCGGTGGAGCCGGACGAGATCCCACGCGGTCGTGTACTTGCCGATGCCGATCGCGGGCTGCTCGTTCACCTGGAGCGGAATGGGGCGCGCCGCCGCCGTCAGCGTCTCCGTGGCGTAGCCGCCGTACATGAGCGAGTCGCGGATGCCGAGCGAGCGCATGAGCGCGTTCACCCGGGCCGCGCCCCCGCTGGTCGAGCCGCCGAGCCGGACGAGCAGCGCGTTCGCGGCCTCGTTGTCGGAGTAGACCAGCATGCTCCAGAGGAGCCGGTCGACCGACGAGCCCGCCGCCGGGCGCGACCCGAGCGTCCGCAGGGTCTCGATCGCAATGGGGAGCTTGAGCGTGGACGCGGCCGGGAAACGGGCCCGCGCGTTCCACGCCGCGCCTCGTCCGGTGCGCAGGTCCTGCGCGTAGACGGCGGCGGTGCCCGGGAAGGCCCCGGCAAGGGTCCGCAGGCGTCGTCCGAGGACGGCGTCCGCGGCCGACGGGCGCGTCGGGAACGGCCGGCCGGCACGCGGCAGCCCGTAGATCGGGCTCACGCTCCGTGACGCCCGGGCGCCGCTCGAGTCCTGCGCGACGACACTGATCCGGACGTCGCGCGCGGGGAGGTTGAGCGAGAAGGCGAACGCGGTCGCGCCCGACACCGTCCGCGACCGCACGACGGTGCCGTCCACGAGCACGCGCACGCGGGTCGTCCCCGCGAAGACGCGGCCCGACACCTGGCCGAAGGAGGCCTCCCGCGGGGCCGGCGACACGATCGCCGGCGGGCGCAGCGCCGCGCTCGCCGCGAGGGCGGGCGGGAGCTCCACCTGGAGGGCGATCGGGATCACGTCACCCGCATGATGACGAGTGCGGCCGCAAGCGCCACCATCGCGCCCGCGAGCGTCCGGAGCGCCGCCTCCTTCCCGCGGAGCAGAACCTCGGCGGTGACCGGCTCGGTGCTCCCGTCCGTCCGCTCCACACTCCCCTCCACGGCGCTGACGCGGCGGCGGACGTCGCGCACCGGGGTGGAGAGGAGCCGCTGGGCCCGGCTGAGGAGGAAGGCGGCCGCAGCGCCCGCCGCGACGACCGCGTCGAGGGTCTCGGCGGCGGCGAAGTAGGCGGTGGCGAGAGGGAACGCGCCCCAGGCGAGCGCGAACCAGGCGTCGCCGTGGAAGCGCCCGCCGAAGAGCTCGAGGTTGTAGGCGACGACGATGAAGCCCCCGGCGGCGGCGAAGAGTGCGATCCACGGGCTGACGGTGACGGCGCCCACGATCCCGATCGCGACGGCGCCGGCGATCGAAATGGCGGCGAGGACGGCGAGCACGGCGTCCGGGATGCGCGTCGCGAGCGGGCGGCCGTCGAGCTCGTCGAGCGCGTGCGCGCCGATTCCGACGGCGAGGAAGAACGCGGCGAGCGTGGGGAGGAAGCGGTCCCACGCGAAGGCAGGCGTGAGCGCGGCGCCGATCGCGACGTAGCTCAGGTGCCACGCCGTGTAGGGCGGATGCAGCAGGGTCACGTAGTCGCGCCAGCCGCCGGGGGCGAGCGCGTAGAAGGCCGGCCGGCCGGCTTCAGTGGCCACGTGTTCCCCACACGACGACCCCGCCGCCCAGGCTGAGGAGGCGGCCGCGGACGTCCTCGATCCCCGCCTCGTGCCAGAGCTCCCGCAGCCGGTCGGGCGGAGTGCGCGCCCAGAAGTCGCGGATGCTCGGGCCGAGGAAGCACCCGACCTCGGCCCAGCCGGGCGAGATCAGTCTTCCCGCCGCCGGCAGGCCGGCCCGGACATAGAGCTCCCAGCCGAGTCGCGGAAGAGCGCTCCGCGGGTGAAAGAACTCGAGCATCGCGATGCGGCCTCCGGGCCGCACGACGCGCGCGAGCTCGCGCATCGTCGCGCCCGGGTCCTCCACGTAGCGCAGGAGGTACGTGAAGGTGAGCCCGTCGAAGCTCCCTTCCGCGAACGGCAGCTCCTCGGCGCGGGCCTCGCGGAGGTCGACGGTGCCGGCCAGGCCCGCGGTCGCGACGCGGCGGCGCCCTTCGGCGAGCATCTCGCGGCTCTGGTCGACTCCGACGACCGTGCAGCCGTAGCGTCGCGCGAGCGCGACGGCGACGGCCGCCGTGCCGGTGGCGACGTCGAGCACGGCGTGGACCGGCCGGGCCTCGACGCGCGAGACGAGAAACGCGCGCCAGCGCGGGTCCTGGCCGAAGCTCAGGAGGCGCGCGTAGCGGTCGTAGGTCTCCGCGAGCGGGGCGAAGAGCTCCTGCGCGGCGCGGTTCCGCTCCGGGGATCCGGCGATCACGTGGCTATTGTTGCCGCCCGTGACCCTCGAGGAGGAGCTGAGCGCCGCCCGCAAAGCCGCGCGCGCGCACGCGGTGGACGGCGAGGAGGTCGTCGCGGTGATCCCGACCGAGCCCGGCACGGGGGCCCGTGTGTACCTGTGCGCCTTCGAGCGCGGCGACGACCGTGCCTGGCTTGCGCTCGACGCCGCCCGCGTGCCGATCGCCGACCGCGTGCTCGTCCGTGACGCGGTCGCCATCGCGGCCATGTGCGAGCTGGCCGAGGAGAGCGCCGGCGGGGGCGAGATCGGCGACCTGCGCGCGCGCCTCGTCGAGCTGCGCCTCACCGAGAATCCGGCGGGCATCGAGGAGGCGGAGGTCGCGGCCGCCGAGCTGCAGGAGGCGATCCAGGCGCCGCCGCGCGTGGCGAGCGTCCCCTACCTGGACGCGCTCGGCCAGGCCGCGTCGCGGCTCGAGCACGCAATCGGCGAGGTCGGCGGCTCGCCCTTCGCCGAGGCGATGAAGACCGGGATCCCCGCGGCCGACGAGCTGGCCGACGAGGTCGAGAGCCGCTACAAGGGGCCGCTCGGCTAGCTCACTCGACGGAGCGCTCCACGACACCGCCCCGGTCCACACGGACGTCGATCACGATCCAGCCGGTGGCCGGTTCCTCCCAGCGGCAGCGGTAGTCCCAGTAGTCGAGCCAGAGGCGGTCGCAGTGGTAGCTCGCCGGCCGGCCGTGCCCGCTGGAGGCGAGGGCGCGCGCGGTGGCGTCGGCGCCGAGCGCCGGCCCCGCGACGACCTGGACGACGCCGAAGACGAGCGCCGCCACGAGCGCGAGCGCCGTGGCGAGGACCACGAGGCGAAGCGACCCCGGCATTCCGCCGCAGCGTAGCCGCGCGGTTAGAGGGCGCCGCCGGCGGCCGGCGGGGCGGAGGGGTCCGCGCCCTGGTCGCCGACCTGCACGCGGGCCAGGTACTCCTCGGCCAGCAGGAGGTTCGACTCGGAGGCCCGCGTGACGATGGCGAGGAGATCCGACATGCTCGAGACCTCCTCGCGCTGTTCCTTGAGGAACCAGTCGAGGAACTGCGCGCCGACGAGCTCCTCCTCCTCGCGCGCGAGGGCGGCGAGGCGGCTGATCTGGTCCGTGACCGTGCGCTCCTGCTCGAGCGCGAGCGTCACCGGCGAGACGGCGTCGTCGAACTCGATTCGCGGCCCGCCGATGGCCGGGACCTTCACCGGCAGGTCGGCGTCGAGCAGGTACTGGACGAGCATCATCGCGTGGTTCCGCTCCTCGACCGCCTGGCGGTAGAAGTGCGCGGCGAGCTGCGGCAGCGTCTCGGTGTCGTAGTAAACGGCGATCGCGACGTACTGCTGCGAGGCCCCGAACTCGTTCGCGACCTGCTCGTTCAGCGCCTCGGCGAAGCGGCTGCCGGCCATCGATGCGTACTCTAGGTGACAACGACGAAAGGACGGGAGATGGAAGGCGGATTTCCCTTCGGCGGAGACCCGGAGGATCTCATGCGGGGGCTCCGCGAGTTCGCGGAGCGGCAGACCGAGGCGGTGCAGGAGTCGCAGCGCGAGCAGTTCGCGACGCTCACCCTGAACACGGCCGTCGAGCTGACCGGCGCCGCGCTGAAGCGAATCGACGTCGAGGGCTCGCCCGACGAGCAGGCCATCGCTCTCCGCGATGCGATGCGCGTGCTCTTCCCGGAGGCGGTCGCGCTCGTGTCGGCAGCCCGCCAGGGCTTCATGCGCGAGAGCTAGTTGCCCCTGCCCGACCCCGGCACGCTGGCGCTCTTCGCCGGCGCGGCGCTCGCGCTCCTGGTCGTGCCGGGGCCCGCGGTCCTCTACATCGTCACGCAGTCGATCGAGCACGGCCGCCGTGCGGGCCTCGTCTCGATGCTGGGGGTGCAGACCGGCGGCCTCGTGCACGTGGCGGGCCGCCGCGCTCGGCCTCTCGGCGCTCCTCGTCCAGTCGGCGGTGGCCTTCGACGTCGTCAAGTATGCCGGCGCCGCGTACCTCGTCTTCCTCGGCCTCCGGAAGCTCCTCGCGCGCGAGCGCTTCGAGACCACGGGCGAGCGGCCGCCGCGGCAGCTCGACCGGCTCTTCGCTCAGGGCGTCGTCGTGAACGTGCTCAACCCGAAGACGGCGCTCTTCTTCTTCGCGTTCCTGCCGCAGTTCGTCGACGTGGACGCGGGCTCGGTCGGGCTCCAGATCGCGGCGCTCGGCGTCGTCTTCATCCTCATCGCGATCGTGAGCGACGGCCTGTACGCGCTCGCGGCGGGCACGGCGTCGGATTGGCTCCGCGGCAGCCGCGCCTTCGTGCGGGCGGAGCGCTGGATCTCGGGGACGGTGCTCGTGGCGCTCGGCGTCACGGCCGCGCTCTCGGGCCCTCGTCAGAGGTAGCGTGCGAGATTCTTTCGGGGCACCCCGGCCCACCACCCGCTTACGAGCCTAACGCTGAAAAACGCAGCCGTGGCGCGCGGAATGTGCCCAGAATGCGACGACTCATCCCCGCCGCGGCCTAGCCGATCTCGACCTGCCGGGCAAGCCGGTAGAAGGTCTCCCGGAAGCCGCGGCTCGGCCAGAAGCGCGACGACTGCAGGTTCGGCACCCGCCAGTCGGTATGCACGGTCGCGTAGCCGGCCTCGCGCGCCCAGGCGAGCGCGTGCTCGGTGAGGGCGACGCCGAGGCCGCGCCCGCGCGCCTCCGGGAGCGTGGCCGCGACCGCCAGGTAGACGGAGCCCGGTGGCGTGGCGAGGCCCGGCTCCTCGGGATAGATGAGGAGGTGCCCCGCGATCCGGCCGTCGAGCTCGCCGACGAAGTACGTGTAGGTCGGGTCGGCGATCGTCTCCTCCCAGTCGGCCACGTACTCTTCCTCGGACGGGATCTCCATCCCCGTGAAGGTCGCCGACCCTCGCTGGTGCTCCCAGATGAGCGGCAGGAGCGGCCGCGCCTCGGCCAGGTCGTCGAGCGTGCCCCGGCGGATCGCCACACCGGCTGCCGCCGGCGAGCCCTCCGCGCCGTTCTCGCGGATCCCGTGCGCCTGCATGTGGGCGAATCCGAGCCGGAGCCAGGGCTCGACCAGCTCGGGGACGGCGGGCACGAGCGCGAGCTGCAGGCGGGCTCCCTCGGCCACCCACCGTTCGGCGGTGGAGGCATAGAGGTCCCGCACGACCTCCGGCTCGCGGGCCGCGTGGCCCGCGTGCGCCACCCAGACGTGGCGGCCCCAGAACCGGCTCTCGGTGACCCGGCCGGCGAGGAAGCCGGCGACCCGCCCGTCCTCCACGGCGACGGCGCCGCTCGTGCCCTCGGCGGCCCAGACGCGCGCCAGCTCCGCCTGCGGATCGTCGAGCTCGGGCAAGAGTGGCTCGACGTCCCGATGCCGCGCGTGCCGCTCGGCGAGGAGCGGGGCGGCCGCCTCGAGATCGTCCTCGGCGAGGGCGCGCAGCTCGAGGCCGCTACGACTCGTCGCCGGCCTCGGCGGTCGCCCGGTCCTTGATCTCCTCGACCACGGTCGGGTCGGCGAGTGTCGTCGTGTCGCCGAGCGCCCGCTGTTCGCAGACGTCCTTCAAGAGCCGGCGCATGATCTTCCCGGAGCGCGTCTTGGGGAGCTCCGGCGTGAAGACGATGTTCGCGGGCCGGGCGATCTTCCCGATCTTCGTCGCCACGTGCTCGCGCAGCTCGGCCATCATCTCGGGCGAGCCCTCGTCGCCGCCCTTGAGGCTCACGAACGCCACGATCGCCTGGCCGGTGGTCTCGTCCTTCCGGCCGCACACGGCCGCCTCGGCGACCTTCGGGTGATCCACGAGCGCGCTTTCCACTTCGATGGTCGAGATCCGGTGTCCCGAGACGTTCATGACGTCGTCCACACGGCCGAGGAGCCAGAAGTCGCCGTCCTCGTCGACCCGCGCGCCGTCGCCCGCGAAGTACATGCCGGGGAAGCGGCTCCAGTACGTCTCCACGAAGCGCTCGTGGTCCTTGTAGATCCCGCGCAGCATCGCGGGCCACGGACGGCGCAGGACGAGGTAACCGCCTCCGCCCGGCGCGACCTCCTCGCCGCGGTCGTTGACGACCGCCGCGTCGACGCCGGGGAACGGCCGCGTCGCCGAGCCGGGCTTCGTCGTCGTGACGCCCGGGAGCGGCGTGATCAGGATCATCCCCGTCTCCGTCTGCCACCACGTGTCGACGACAGGCGTGCGGTCCCCGCCGATGTGCTCCCGGTACCACACCCATGCCTCGGGATTGATCGGCTCGCCCACCGAGCCGAGCAGGCGAAGCGAGGAGAGGTCGTGGCGCTCGGCGTACTCCGGGCCCCACTTCATGTGCGCCCTGATCGCCGTCGGGGCCGTGTAGAGGATGTCGACCTCGTAGCGCTCGACGATCGCCCACCAGCGATCCTTGTCCGGATAGTCGGGCACGCCCTCGTAGAGCACCCCGGTCGTGCCGTTGCAGAGCGGCCCGTAGACGATGTAGCTGTGGCCGGTGACCCAGCCGATGTCGGCCGCGCACCAGTACACCGAGTCGGGCTTCACGTCGAAGATCTCGTAGTGCGTCTCCGCGATGCCGACGAGGTAGCCGCCCGTGGTGTGGACGATCCCCTTGGGCTTCGCGGTCGTCCCGCTCGTGTAGAGGAGGTAGAGGAGGTCCTCCGAGTCCATCGGCTCGCAGGGGCACGATGCCGGGTCGTCACTCTGCCGCTCGACGAGCTCGTGCGCCCAGACGTCGCGGCCCTCGCGCATCTCGACGTCCGAGCCGACGCGGCGCCAGACGACCGACGTCCTCACGCCGGGCGAGCGCTCCAGCGCCTCGTCGGCGTTTCGCTTCAGCGGCACCTCGCCGCCCTTGCGCCAGCCGGCGTCCTGGGTGATCAGCACCTCGCACTCCATGTCGTTCAGGCGATCGGAGAGCGCGTCGGCGCTGAAGCCGCCGAAGACGACCGTGTGCGGCGCGCCGAGGCGCGCGCAGGCGAGCATGGCGACGGGGAGCTCCGGGATCATCCCCATGTAGATCCCGACCGGCGTGCCCTTCCCGACGCCGAGCTCCTTGAGGCCGTTGGCGAAGCGGACGACGTCGCGCTGGAGGTCGGCGAAGGTGATCGTACGCCGCTCGTCCTCGGGCTCGCCCTCCCAATAGTACGCGACCTTGTCGCCCTTGCCTGACGCGACGTGACGGTCGACGCAGTTGAAGCAGACGTTGAGCCGGCCGCCGAGGTACCACTTCGCATACGGCGGCTCCCACTCGTAGAGCTTCGAGAACGGCTCGAACCACGTGACGCGGTTGCGGCCTTCCGTCTCCCAG
>JBOHAK010000412.1:0-5646 GCA_050697795.1 Gaiellaceae bacterium | reverse complement strand
GCGTCCGGCCGAGCGCGAGGAGGAGGAACGCGACCGGCCGTGGATCGTCGTCGTCTGGAACGACCCGGTGAACCTGATGTCCTACGTGACCTTCGTCTTCCAGAAGCTCTTCGGCTACAGCCGGGAGAAGGCAACGAAGCTCATGCTCCAGGTGCACAACGAGGGGAAGGCGATCGTCTCGAGCGGGGCGCGGGAGAAGGCCGAGCACGACGTCGCCCGGCTCCACGCCCACGGTCTCTGGGCGACGCTGCGGCAGGACTGAAGCGTGTTCGTGCGCCCAATCGAGCCCGACCGCGAGGGCGGCTTCCGCCTCCGCCTCTCCGACGGCGAGCGCGAGCTCCTGCGCACGCTGCCCGGCGAGCTGCGCGCGCTGCTCGACTCGGAGCGCGACGACCCGGGCCTGCGCCGCCTCTTCCCGCCGGCCTACGACCGGGACGAGGAGGACGAGGACGAGTACCGCCGTCTCATGGCCGACGAGCTGCTCGAGGGCCGACGGGCCGCGCTCCGGCTCGTCGAGGAGACCGCCGGCCGCGACCGGCTGACCGCGGAGGAGCTCGACGGGTGGCTGCGCGCCCTGAACGACCTCAGGCTGGTGCTCGGGACGCGCCTCGACGTGACCGAGGAGACCTACGTGGCCGAGCTCGACCCCGCTCATCCGCAGGCCTACGAGCTCTCCGTCTACGGCTACCTGAGCTGGCTCCAGGAGCAGCTCGTCGCCGCGGCGGCGGGCGAGCTGGGCTAGGAGGGCTTGCCCGCCATCGCCCACACGGCGAGGACGTAGGCGACGAGCGCAAGCGTCACGAGCACCGTCGAGATGCGCAGGAGGACGCTCGTTTCGCCGCCCCCGCGGCCGAGGCGGCGGGCGCCGAGGCCCGCGAGGATGATGGAGACGAGCAGGAGGAGCCCGCCGAGATCGGCCGTGACATAGCCGATCCCCAGCCAGTCGGGCTCGCTCGCGACGTCGTCCCAGCCCTCACGCCGGTAGATCCACTCCGCGCCGACGCGCATGATCCACCAGGCCGGGAACGCGACGAAGAGGAGCGAGCGGAAGGCGGTCCGGGCGTAGGCGACCGCGTCCGCGCTCGGCTGCCGACGCCAGCCGAGGAACTGCGCGACGACGGCCGTGAAGAGGCCTCCGATGAGCAGCACCGCGCCGAGGACGTGCAGGAGGAGCGGGAAGTTCCAGCTGTCGGGCCGGATGGCGGCGAGGAGGCTCATGCGCCGGGCTTGTAGATCATGACGACGAGGAGGGCGAGGATGAGCACGACGGTCGCGGCGTGGAACGCGAGCCCGCTCGACGAGCGGACGAGCGCCCGCAGCTCCGGATCGGGGGAGTCGCGGCCATCGCCCACGAGGGCGCGCGCCCGGTCCCGGGCGGCGTTGTAGACGGCCCCAGTGCGACGGCCGGTCTCCATCGCGAGCGCCCACACGACGATCGCGGCGATCACCCAGCCGTCCCACACCTGGTAGTCGTCCGAGTCGATCGCGAGCCAGACCCCGAGGACGAGCGTGCCGATCGAGCCCACGGCGATGGCGGCGTCGCCGGCGCGCGCGAGGCGGAACATGCGCGAGACCTCGCTCGGGAGCGCGAGGTTCCAACCGGACGCGATCACGACGGAGTAGAGCACGAGCGCCGAGACGAGCACGCCGGCCGCGAGCACGTGCAGCGCGAGGAGCCAGTCGTAGAACTCCACCGCGCGGCAACCTAGCGGATCAGGCGGCTAGCTTGCCCAGAAGCCCTGCACCGTCTCGACGTCGGTCGAGACCGTGTGTGCCCCGAAGGCCAGGAGCTCCAGCCCATCGGGCCCAGCCTCGAACGCGCGTGTCGTGTCCGGCGCGACGCGGACGGCGTCCCAGGGCCGGACCTCGACCACCTCGCCGTCGAGGCTCACCCGCCCGCCGCCGCTCAGGACGACGTAGACCTCCTCCTGCTGCTCGTGCCGGTGGCCGAACGGTTGCCGCACGTTCGGGGCCAGACGCTGGTAGCTGAGCCCGAGCGTCTCCGCGCCGAGATCCTTCCGTGCGAAGCGCGACTCCATCTGCGGCGAGAGGCCGAACTTCACGGCCGAGTCCTCGATCTCCTTCAAGTTCCGGATCGCGTAGCCCGTCATGCCGGAATCTTTACCAGCCGTCTCTAGAGTGGCCGCCGATGAGAGCCCTGCTGCTCGCGCTCGTGGCGGCGCTCGTCGCCGCAGGCTGCGGCTCCGCCGAGCCGGACGAGCTCGCCGTGCAGAGCCGGGGCGGGGGAACACCGCCGAGCTCCCTCCAGGGCGGCGGAGAGCCCGTCGCAGAGGCCGGCGCAGCCAAGGAGTGCGAGGCGGGTCGCCGCGTGCGGGTCGGCGACCGGCGGGTCGCCTATGCAGCGTGGGCCAGAGGGCGCCTCGTCGCGCTTCGGCAGCCGGGCGGAGCGCCCGTGCAGGCCTTCGGGCGCACGAACGTAAACGGCGTCCGAACCGTCTTCGGCGTGCTCGGCGCCGTCCGCGACGACCGCTGCCGGCCGCTCTGGTACCGCGTGCAGCTTCCGATCCGGCCGAACGGGGCGACGGGCTACGTCCGCGCCGGGGACGTCCGGCTCTTCCGCGTGCGGACGCGGATCGAGGTCGACCTCTCCGAGCGCCGCGTCGACTTCTTCCGCGGCGGGCGCCACGTCCTGCGCGTCACCGCGGCGATCGGCGCCGAGGGAACGCCGACGCCGACCGGGCGCTACTACGTCAACCAGCGACTGCTCTCGGGCGACGCGTCGGGGCCCTATGGCCCCGGGGGAATCGGGATCAGCGCGTTCTCCCCGGTCCTCACCGGCTGGACCCAGGGCGGCCCGATCGCGATCCACGGGACGAACGACCCGGGCTCGATCGGCGAGGCGGCGTCGTATGGCTGCCTCAGGATCGAGAACCGCCACGTCGAGCGGATGCTGCGCGCGAACCCCGAGGGCACGCCGGTCTCGATCCGCGCGTAGAGAGGAGCAAGTGTCGCAGAACGAGGAGCTTCGAGCGATCGCGAGGGAGATCATCGACGGCAACCGCTACATGACCCTCGGCACGGCCGACGAGAGTGGACTCCCGTGGGTGTCGCCGGTGTGGTACGCACCGGCCGGCTACCGGGAACTGGTCTGGGTCTCGTCTCCCGAGGCGAGGCACTCGCGCAACCTCGCGGCGCGTCCGCAGGTGGCCATCGTCGTCTTCGACTCCCACGCGCCCGTCGGCAGCGGGCAGGGCGTCTACATATCCGCCGTCGCCGGGGAGCTGACCGGCGTCGAGCTCGACCGGGGCATCGAGATATTCACCCGCCGGTCGCAGGCGCAGGGAGCGCGCGCGTGGACACCCGGGGACGTGTGCCCACCCGCCCGCCATCGCCTCTACCACGCCACCGCGTCCGAGCACTACGTGCTCTCGCCCCGCGACGAGCGGCTGCCGGTGAGCCTCGAGTAGCTCCTTCGGCAGCTACTGCTCAGGGATCGCGGACAGGTCCATGTAGATGAACGACCACTGGTGCCCGTCGAGGTCGCGGAAGCCCCGCATGTACATGAACCCCTGGTCGTCCGGCTCACCCACGGGCTGGCCACCGCCCGCAAGGGCCTTGTCGGCCAAGTCGTCGACCTGCTCCCTGCTCTCGGCCGAGAGGCCCACGAGCACCTCCCTGCTCCTCGAGGTGTCGGCGATCTC
This sequence comes from Gaiellaceae bacterium, assembly GCA_050697795.1. GTDB lineage: Bacteria > Actinomycetota > Thermoleophilia > Gaiellales > Gaiellaceae > JAIBJN01. Next base: position 1,984 of record JBOHAK010000412.1, on the reverse strand, counting down.
CTGGGGGCCGATGAATCCCTCGAAGAACGGCTCCACGACCAGCATGACGGACGTCTCGTCGCTGACGATCATGCGTGTTGCATTCTCGTCGGTGAACTGCTGGTCGAACGCGAAGCCGAGCCTGGAGAAGAACTCGGTCGTCTTGGCCAGATCCTTCACGGGCAGGTTGATGAACGTCTGCATCGCCATCGGGAAGCTCCTTTCTCACTCCGCGACTTCTCTCTCGTAAGAGACCGGGACCCGCGGCGAAACTCATCGCCGGACACAAAAAGCCCTGCTATGCAGGCCTTTCGTGAGTGGTCGACGACCGCGTCAGCTTGCGCTCGACTGCCGCGCTTGCGTTCGCGCCGCGAGGCGCGCCTCCGCACGGTCGATCGGCGAGAAAAGGGGGCAGCCGATCTGGTCGTCGCGGCCGAGAATCCAGTTCGAAAGGACGGTGGCCTCGCATCCGGGCTGGGCTCGCACGGCGGCGATGAGGAGCGTCCCTCCGTAGAAGAGCGCGGCCCCGCCTACTGTGTACGGGTTCACGGCCAGCGTCACGATGACGGCGCAGTTGGCTGCGGTTCCGGCTGAGCCTGTGAAGCGCACCGGCCTGCCGGAACTTCCGCGGCCTCGGTGATCCGACCCGGTTGCGGATCCTCGAGCTCTTGCAGCGCGAAGGCGAGCTGACGGTCGGCGCGCTGGTGGAGCGGCTCGGGCTCCCGCAGCCGAAGGTTTCCAACCACCTCGCCTGCCTCCGCTGGTGCGGGTTCGTCGAGGCGCGTCGTAAAGGCCGCACGGTCTCCAACCGGATCGCCGATCCTCGCGTGGCCCGGATGCTCGAGCTGGCCGAGTCGCTTCTCGCCGACAACGCCGAGCACGTCGCCGCCTGCTGCCGCATCGAGGAGCCGGGGGGATGAGACCGCCGCGCGTCGAGATCCTCTATTTCGAGGGCTGCCCGAACCAGGAGCCGGCGCGGGCGCTCGTCGAGCGGCTCGCAACGCAGCTTCGAATCGAGCCCGAGATCGAGCTTGTCGAGGTCGCCGACCACGACGCGGCCGTCGCGCTGCGCTTCCTCGGCTCCCCGACCCGTGCGCGTCAACGGCCTGGACGTCGAGCCGGGCGCGGAGAAGCGGCGCGACTTCGCCTTCTCCTGCCGTCTCTACCGGAGCGAGCAGGGCGTCGCCGAGCAGCCGGAGGAAGGCTGGGTCCGTGCGGCGCTGACCGAGGGCGCTAAGTGAGCGTCGACGGTGGAGGCACCGACCCGGGCCAGCTTCCCCCCGGCGTGGCAGCGGCGCTCGCGACGGCGGCGATCCCGCCCTCCAAGCTCGGCCCGGCCCGCCGCGCCCGGCTCACCGACGCGGAGCGCGAGCTCTACTTCTGGATCCTGCGCCACCTCGCAACCGACGGCCGCCCGGGGAGAACTGAGGTGCGCGCGGCCGCCGAGCGGCTCGGAATCGACGCCGAGCACGGGCTCGAGACGCTCGCGCGCGAGGATCTCGTCCATCGCGGCTCCGACGGCGAGATCACCGTCGCCTACCCCTTCTCCGGCCGGCCGACCGCGCACCGGGTTCGCCTCACCGGTGGACGCGAGGTTGACGCGATGTGCGCGATCGACGCGCTCGGGATCGCGCCGATGTTCGGGGAGGCCATCGAGATCGAGACGCGCGACCCGCTGAGCGGCGACGAGATTCGTGCGCGGGTCGCACCCGACGGGTCCGCAGAGTGGTCGCCCGACTCGGCAGTCGTCCTCGCCGGCGCGATCCGCAGCCAAGGCGACGCATGCTGTGGCTGCTGTCCGGTGCTGAACTTCTTCGCTTCCGCCGCCAACGCTGAGCGCTGGCTTGCCGAGCACCCAGAGGTGCGTGGCACCGTGATCTCGATCCAGGAGGCGACCGCCGCCGGGCGAGCTGTCTTCGGCGACGTGTTTGCGGGGAGCTGAGATGCCGACCCCGATTGACCGCCAGGAGGTACAGCGCCTGCTCGCGGCGCAGCAAGCGCAACT
>JBOHAK010000411.1:0-1601 GCA_050697795.1 Gaiellaceae bacterium | reverse complement strand
CGTGGACATCGACCCGACGACGGCCGTGTCGCGGCGGCTTCGCGACACGCGCCGGCGGGGTCTCGCCCGGGCGCGGCGGGAGATCCCCGACCCGCCGGTCGTCGACGTCCCCGTGCGGAAACCCGCGCCGGCAAGGGTCGTGACGCCGGTCGTGGCGCCCGTCCTCGACGAGCTCGAGGAGATGCGTCTCGCGATCGAGCTCGGGCTCCGCGACTACGTCGAGAAGAACGGCTTCGCCGACGTCGTGCTCGGCCTCTCGGGAGGCGTCGACTCGGCGCTCACGGCCGCGCTCGCGGCGGAGGCACTCGGCCCGGAGCACGTCGTGTGCGTCTCCATGCCGTCGCGCTTCTCGTCCGGGGAGACCCAGGCCGACGCGCGGCGCGTGGCCGAGAGCGTCGGCGCCCGCTTCCTGGAGCTTCCGATCGAGCCGATCGTCGAGGCGGTCGGCGCGACGCTGGCCGAGGCCTTCGCCGGAACGGAGCCGGGCGTCGCGGAGGAGAACGTCCAGGCACGCGCCCGGGGGCTCCTCGTCATGGCGCTCGCGAACAAGTTCGGCTGGCTGCCCCTCGCGACCGGGAACAAGAGCGAGCTCTCGGTCGGCTACGCGACCCTCTACGGCGACATGGCCGGCGGGTTCGCCCTGCTCAAGGACGTCTACAAGACGGACGTCTACCGACTGGCACGGCACCTGAACGAGCGCGCCGGGCGAGAGCTCATCCCGGCGTCCGTGCTCGAGCGCGCGCCGAGCGCCGAGCTGCGGCCCGACCAGCGGGACGAGGACTCGCTCCCGCCGTATGCACAGCTCGACCGGGTGCTCGAGGCCTATGTCGAGCTCGACAGCTCACGCGAGGAGCTCACCTCGGACGGCTTCGAGCCGGAGGTCGTGGAGCGCGCGCTCGGGATGATCGACCGGGCGGAGTTCAAGCGGCGGCAGGCGCCGCCGGGGGTGAAGCTGCGCCCCAAGGCCTTCGGGCGCGACCGCCGCCTTCCCATCACGAACCGCTGGCGCGGCTAGGGACCGCTACCCGCGGTCGAAGAGCGGGTCCGTGATCGAGAGGCCGGCGTCGCCCTGGAGCTGGTTCCACGCGTAGAAGAGGACGAGCGCGCCGCCGAGGAGCGCGAAGTTCTTCATGAAGTTGGTCATCTGCGCCTGCTTCTGCATCTCGTCCGTCTCGCGCCAGAACGCGTGCATGAGCGGCGTGATCAAGAGCAGGAAGGCGGCGATCATGAGCGCGCCGAGGTCACCCCAGACCCCGAGGGCGACGGACACGCCGCCGAGCACGGCCAGAACGCCGGTGAAGGGCACGCCGAACTCGGCCACCGGCACGTTGTACATGCGCGCGTACTCGACGCCCTGCCGCCTGTTGAGGAGATGGATCGTCGAGCCAGCAAGGAGAAAGATCCCGACGAAGAGGATTCGGCCGATCAGGAAGACGACGTCCATTGCCCACTCTCTTTCAAGAACGTTGCGAGCGCAAGGAACCAGTGTAGCCGCTCCCCGTACGGGACCGCGGCGTTCGCCGGGGAGGTGGACGGCAGCACGAAGAGACGCGTTCGGCCGAGCGTGCGCTCCTGGAGCCCGAGCTCGCTGCGCGCGAGGC
>JBOHAK010000410.1:0-3690 GCA_050697795.1 Gaiellaceae bacterium | reverse complement strand
GTCCTTGATGGAGCCGGTCGGGTTCTGGCCCTCGAGCTTCGCGTACAGGCGGACGCCCGGATGGGGAGCGAGTCGCGGCAGCTCGACGAGCGGCGTGCGGCCGACGGTCTCGAGAAGCGAGGGCGTGATCGTCTGCTCGCCGCCGGCCATGGCGGGGAGCAGGATCACGGTCGCGCCCTCGGACACCGGCGTGTCGAGGCCCTGCAGCGTGCGTACGTCCTCCCGGTCGAGGTAGACGTTCACGAAGGGCGCGATGCCGTCGCCATCCTCGAGCACCTGCCGGCCCAGGCCCGGGAACCGCTCGGCGAGGTCGGAGAGCACGTCGCGCAACGTCCCGCCGCTCGCCTCGACCTCGCGCGCGCCTCCGACCTCGGTGCGCAGCGTCGGTGGGATGCGGACGCGGATCACGACGTCACGTGGGTCGTTCCGCCGGCGCAGAACTCGACGTAGTCGATGTAGTCCGTGATGGTCGGGTGGTCGCCGCAGACCGGGCACTCCGGGTCGCGGCGCAGGGTGATCTCGGTGAACTGGGTCTCGAGCGCGTCGAAGAGGAGCAGCCGGCCGACGAGCGGCTCGCCGGCACCGAGCGCGATCTTGAGCGCCTCGTTCGCCTGCAGCGAGCCGACGATTCCGGGCAGGACGCCGAGCACGCCGCCCTCCGCGCAGCTCGGCGCCAGCTCGGGCGGCGGCGGCTGCGGGAAGAGGCAGCGGTAGCAGGGCCCCGCCTTCGGCTTGAAGACGGTCGTCTGGCCCTCGAAGCGGAAGATCGAGCCGTGCACGACGGGGATCCCGTGCCAGACCGAGGCGTCGTTCAGGAGGTAGCGGGTGGGGAAGTTGTCGGCGCCGTCCACTATCACGTCCCAGCCCTCGCCGAGGATGCGGTCGACGTTCTCCGAGGTCAGGCGCTCCTTGTAGACCTTGACCGTCACGTCCGGGTTGAGCGCCTCGATCGTGCGCTTGGCGGACTCGGCCTTCGACTCGCCGAGGCGGTCGGTCGAGTGGACGATCTGGCGCTGGAGGTTCGTCTCGTCGACGGCGTCGTCGTCGACGATCCCGAGCGTGCCGACGCCCGCGGCCGCGAGGTACAGCGACGCGGGCGAGCCGAGGCCGCCTGCCCCGATCAGCAGCATGCGGGAGTCGAGGAGGCGGAGCTGGCCCTCCTCGCCCACCTCGGGGATGAGGAGGTGGCGCGAGTAGCGCCGCCGCTTCGTCTCGTCGAGCGCGCGCGGGAGGTCGAAGGGGAAGCCGTTGCGCTTCCAGTCCGCGAACCCGCCGGAGAGGGAAGCCACGTTCTCGTAGCCGAGTTCCTCGAGCGTCTTCGCGGCGAAGGCGGAGCGGCTGCCGGACGCGCAGTAGACGACGACCGTGGCGTCGCGATCCGGGACGGCCTGCTCGATGCGGGACTCGAGGTGACTCTTGGGGACGTGCACGGCGCCCGGAACGTGACCCTCGTCCCACTCGTTGCGCTCGCGCACGTCCACGAAGACGGGCGAGTCCGTCTCGCGCAGCTCGGACGCCCGGGAGGCGTCGACCTCCTCGATCTCGCTCTTCACCTGCTGGAGGAGCTCGCGATAGCTGGGCATTGCTTCAATGAGTATAGCGACCACCAGGCCGCTTCCTGCAAGGGCCTGCGGCTACGCTCGCGCCGTGTCCTCCCGCACCCGCGCACGCGTTCTGGTCGGCTTGGCGGCGGCGGCCGCCGCCGCGCTCGTGGTCGGCGTGACGGTGCTCCAGGCGGAGGACGGTGGCAGCTCCGAGCCGCCCGCGCCGGAGGCCGAGCGCCGTCCGCCGCCGCTCGAGCTGGGCCTTCTCGTGCGTGACGACGAGGAGGCGCGTGCCCTCCGCGACGCGGAGGAGCTGCTGGGCGAGGGCCGGCGGGAGGAGGCGCGCACGCGGTTCGCGGAGCTCGCCGGCGAGAACCCGGACTCGGTCGAGGCGGCGGTGGGCGAGGCGATCGCGGCGTGGCCCGACGGGACGCTCGAGCGCCTCGAGGCGCTCGTCGCGGAGAGCCCCGACAGCGGCGTCGCCCGCCTGCACCTCGGCTTCGCCCTCTTCGCGAGCGGCGATGCCGATGCAGCCGAGGAGCAGTGGCGCGAGGCCGAGCGGCGCGACCCGGACACGCCGGCGGCGCTGCGGGCCGAGGATCTCCTCCATCCGCAGTTCGCGCCGGGGCACCCCCCGTTCGTGGCGCCCTTCGAGGTGCCGCCCGGGCTCGAGGGGCTCGCGCCTGCCGAGCAGCTCGCGGAGCTCGAGCGCCGAGGGCGGTCCGGCGGCGTGGAGCCGACCCTGGCCTACGGCATGGCGCTCCAGCGGGTCGGGCGCCCGGTGTCCGCGCGGGAGGCCTTCGCCGCGGCCGCCGCCGCCGACCCGAAGAGCCTCCCGGCCATGGTGGCCGCGGCGCTCGGCCGCTTCGACAAAGACGACCCGTCGGCGACGTTCTCGCGCCTCGGGCCGCTGGCCCGCCAGGACCGCGACGGCGTCGTCCGCTACCACCTCGGGCTTGCGCTGTCGTGGATGGCGCAGGTGGATGAGGCGATCCGCCAGCTCAGGCTCGCCCGCGACGAGGATCCGGACGGGTTCTACGGAAGGGAAGCAGAGCGGCTGCTGGAGCGTCTAGAGGACGCAAACACCTAGTCCGTATCACTCGAAAGGGGTAGGACCAAGCGTCACGGAAGATGGGCCCAGCGGCCCATAGCGGTCGTCCGGCAGGCATGAAAGAGTCGCGGCGCATTCGAGGGCGTGTTGACGCAAAGGGGCCGTTGACAACTCGGAGGTCCTGACTACGTTGAGGAGACGGGAGTAGGGGCGATGGAGGGACGGAAGGGGAGCGAAGCCGGCGTGATGCTCGATCACGACGATGCCAAGGCGCTCGTGCGCCAGGGCCAGGAAGCGGGTTTCCTCACGCACGAGGAGATCGCAGTCGCGCTCGGCGACGACCTGGAGCCCGTGCAGCTCGACGAGTTCTACGGCCTGCTCGAGGAGCTCCACATCGAGGTCGTCGCCTCAGAGGAGGACGCCGACACGGGGCTGGACCTCCAGCCCGAGACGCGCGAGGTCTCGACCGACGCCCTCCAGCTTTTCCTGAAGGACATCGGCAAGGTGCCGCTCCTGACCGCGGCCCAGGAGGTGGAGCTCGCCAAGCGCATCGAGCGGGGCGACCACCGCGCGAAGCAGAAGATGGTCGAGTCCAACCTGCGCCTCGTCGTCTCGATCGCCAAGAACTACCGCAACCAGGGGCTGCCGTTCCTCGACCTGATCCAGGAGGGGACGATCGGCCTGGTGCGCGCGGCCGAGAAGTTCGACTACCGCAAGGGCTTCAAGTTCTCCACGTACGCCACCTGGTGGATCCGCCAGGCGGTCGCGAGGGCGCTCGCCGACAAGGCGCGGACGATCCGGATGCCCGTCCACGTGGTCGAGAAGCTGAACAAGATCGTGCGCACCGAGCGCAAGCTCCGCTCCGAGTTCGGCCGCGAGCCGGCCTCGCGCGAGATCGCTCGCGAGCTCGAGCTCACGGCCGACGAGGTGGAGCAGATTCGCCGCAGCGCCCAGGTTCCCGTCTCGCTGGAGAAGCCGGTCGGCGACGACGAGGAGTCGGAGTTCGGCCAGTTCCTCGCCGACGAGAAGGCGATCTCGCCCGAGGACGCGGCCGAGACCGTCATGCGCAACGAGGCGCTCCGGGACGTGCTGAAC
>JBOHAK010000409.1:0-5488 GCA_050697795.1 Gaiellaceae bacterium | reverse complement strand
GCCGAGGCCCACCCCGCCGAGGTCATGCTCTCCGGGCCGCCCGCAGCGGAGACGACGATCGACTCGATCTACCGGATCCGCCGCACAGGGAACGCCGCGGGCTAGGAGGGGTCTCCTACCGGTCGGCCGCGATCGACCCGACGACCTCGCCGCGGCTGTTGCGGAGCGGCCGCTCGGCGAGCTCCGGGATCCCCAGCACGCGCCCGGCGGCCGCGTACACGGCGCGGTAGCCGCCGTCCTCCACCTTCAGCGCCGCGCCGTCGCCGTTCGGGAGGCCGACGCAGAGCACGCCCTCGGCGCCGCGCTTGGCGACCGCCCCGGGCAGCGCCCGCATGACGAGCGTGTCGACCGACACCGGGCCGCCGACGAGCGCCGGGTGAGCGGTCATGGCGCGCACGACCGCGTCGGCTCCGGCCGGCTCACGTTGCGCCAGCCCGGCGAAGATGCGGGCCATCTCGAGCAGGGAGAGCGCGAAGGTCGGCACGCCGCAGCCGTCCGTCGCCGTGGCGAGGTCCTCCTCCGGGCGCCCGGCCGCGGCGGCCACGATCCGCCTGATCTCCTGCTGGAGCGGATGCTCGGGGAGGCGGTAGCCCTCGAGCGGCCAGCCGCGCTCGCGGGCGACGAGGAGGAAGCCGGCGTGCTTCCCGGAGCAGTTGTGCCGGAGGCGCGAGCCTCGCTCGGCGCCGCACTCGAGGTCTTCTTGCGAGACGCCGCCGCGCTCGAGGAGCGCGCGCACGACGACGAGCTGCTCGGGGAGCGCCTCGTGGGAGGCGCACGCGATCGCGAGCTCCTCGTCGGGCAGGTCGAGCGGGACGAGCGGCAGGGCCTGCAGCGGCTTGGCCGCCGAGCGCACGAAGCTGACGAGGGCGGGGTCGCCCCACGCCTCCGCGACCTCCGCGTCGCGCACGAGCACGGCGTCGACGCGGTGGCGCGACTCCACGAGCGATCCCCGCCTCACGGCTACGCTTAGCTCCGGAAAATGCTGACGCATTTTCCGGAGAGCATGCCCGAATTCCCTGAGGTGGAGGCCGCACGGCAAGCGCTCGACGAGGTCGTCGGGCGATCGCCCGTGGAACAGGCGGGCCCCGCGCACGTGGCGACGCTGAAGACGTTCGACCCGCCGCTTGCGGCGCTCGAGGGCCTGCGGCTCGCCGGAGCGCGGCGGCGCGGCAAGAACCTGCTCTTCCCCACGGAGGACGGCGACCTCGTCCTGCACGTCCACCTGATGAGCTCGGGGCGCATCCGCTTCCTCGAGCCCGGCGCGAAAGGGCCCAAGACGCCCGCGTTCCGGCTCGCGCTCGAGGACGGCGGACAGCTCGTCCTGACCGAGGGCGGGCCGAAGAAGCGCGCCCGGGTCGGCCTCTATCGCCCGGACGAGCTCGAGGCCGAGCTGGCCCACCTGGGCCCGGAGGCCGACGGGATCGAGACGGCCCGGCTGGGCGAGATCCTGCGCGCGGACGGCCGCCGTCTGCATCCATTCCTCCGCGACCAGCGCGCCCTCGCGGGAATCGGCCGCGCCTGGTCGAACGAGATCCTGAACCGCGTCCGGCTATCCCCCTTCGCGCTCACGACGGAGCTCGCGGACGAGGACGTCGAGCGGCTCGCGGCGACCATCCGGGACACGCTGGCCGAAGGGCTCGAGCTCCGCATGCAAGGCGCCTCGGACGCCAAGGCCTACCGCGTGCACAACCGGCTCGGCGAGCCCTGCCCGAACTGCGGGACGCCGATCGCCCGAGTCGACTTCGAGGAGCACACGATCTACTACTGCCCGGAGTGCCAGACAGGCGGGCGGGTCTTGAAGGACCGCCGGCTGTCGCGGCTGCTCAGGTAGCGCGGCGGACGACGGCCTCGAGCGCGGCGACCACGCCCGGGTCGAAGTGCGTCCCGGCGCAGCTCGTCATCTCGGCCAGCGCCTCCTCGGCCGAGCGGGCCGGGCGGTACGGCCGGTCGGTCGTCATGGCGTTGTAGGCATCGCAGGCGCAGACGACGCGGGCCACGAGCGGGATGTCCTCGCCCGCGAGCCCGTCGGGATAGCCGCCGCCGTCCCACCGCTCGTGGCAGGAGCGGACGAGCCGCCCGACGCGGCCGAGGAGGCCGCCGACCTTCTCGAGCATGTGCTCGCCCTCGATCGTGTGCGTCTTCATGACCGCCCACTCCTCGTCCGTCAGCTTCCCGGGCTTGTCGATGATCTCCGCCGGAATGCGGATCTTGCCGACGTCGTGCAGGAGGGCCGTCAGCTCGGCGTCCCGCTGCGCGGACGGGTCGAGCCCGAGCTCCAGGGACACCGCGACGACGAGGTCGACGACGTCGCGGCTGTGGCTTCCCGTGTAGGCGTCGTCGGCCTCGATGACGTCGCCGAGGAGGAAGGCGGTACCGCGGTAGGCGTGGCCGAGCTCCAGGGCGTAGTCGATCCGGCGCCGGCGCTCCTGGGCGAGGAACGCGAGGAGCCCCAGGACCGGGAGGACGACGAGGACGGCGGCGGGCGCGCCGAAGGCGACCATGGCGATGAGGAAGGCGATGGGCGTGAGCGCGGCGTCGACGCCCCAGACCCACGCCATCATGCGGATCTGCGAGTTGGGTCGCAGTCCGAGCACGAGCCCGGCCCGCACCGCGGAGCCCGCGAAGTCGAACGAGAGCTGGGCGACGAGCGCGACGAGCAGCACCGGCCAGGCCGACCAGGCCGGCTCCGGCTCGCCCGCCAACGCGATGACCAGCGCGGCTCCGACAGCGTGCCAGGAGCTCGCGACCATCACGAGCGCGCGCTCGACGTGTTCCTTCCCGCGCAGGTAGTCGGGCACGTTGCCGAGCAGCAGCCCGGCGGCCACGCAGATCGGCACGGCGCCGGGCGGCAGCAGGAAGAGCATCGGGACGAACACGAGCTGCGTCGGGATGGCCGATCCGATTCCGACCTCGAACTCGACTCTCGACGCGTATGCGTACGCGAGGACGAGGAGCACGTAGAGGATCGGCGAGGGGCCGCGCGCGGTCTCGAATGCGAACTGGAGCGCGATCGCCGCCGCGAGGAAGAGGAGCGCGCTCGAGCTCGTGACGATCGAGTCGCGCGCTGCGAGCGGGCGGGCGGCCCGCGCCCGCCGCTCCTCGATCAACGTGTTGCGGTCGCCCTCGTACTCGAGGGCCGACGGCTCGGCCAGGGCGGTTTCGGCCATCTCACGTGGCCTATCGGCTCCGCGCGCCGCACCCTTGATGCGCGCGACGGCTTCCCTCCTCCGGGGGATTGGCGGATCCCGCAGGCGCTCGCACACTCCGACGAAAGCGGCAATCGGGAGGAAACTGTGGCATCCAGGGGTTACTTCGGCAGGCTTGCGGTACTCGTCGTCGTGCTGGTCTCCGCCGGCGCGCTCACCAGCTCGGCCAACGCGCAGCTCCTCGGCGGCGCGTGCGGCGAGCGTCAGCTCAGCCGCCCGTTCATGCGCTGGCTCGACCCGATGCAGTACACACTCGCGCCGCGCGGCAACTTCGAGTCCGGAGTCAGCGGCTGGACGCTGAAGGGCGGCGCGGCCGTCGTGACCGGGAACGAGCCGTGGAACGTCAGCGGCGCGGGCTCCCGCTCGCTCTACCTCCCGAGTGGCAGCACGGCCATGACTCCTCCGATCTGCGTCGAGACCCTCGACCCGACCGTGCGCTACTTCGCCAAAAACCGCGGGCTCGCCGCGCTCTCGAGCCTCGTCGTCGAGGTCGTCCTGCTCGACAAGTACGGGCGCCCGGTGCTCGCGCTACCCGCAGGCGTGCACACGGGCCTCTCCACGTGGCATCCCTCGCTCCCGGGCGTGGCGCTCCTGAACCTCACCGCCATCCTCAACGGCGGCAAGGCGAACGTAGCGTTCCGCTTCAGGCCGGTCGGCCTGGGCGCCAAGTGGCAGATCGACGACGTCTTCGTCGATCCGCTCAAGATGGGCTAGCCGGGTTCTAGGCTCGGTTCCGGCAGGCGAACCAACAGGCGCTCGTCCTCGGCGGCCAGCGACCCGCCCAAGGCGCGGATGAGCATGGCGGCGGCCGGTCCGCCCAGCTCGTCGAAACGCTCCCCGAGGAGCACCGGCGCGGCCGCCCGGCCGAGCGGCGAGATGGCGAGCTCCGAGCCGCGGACGACCAGGTCGACGCTGTCGTGGCCGCCGTACCTGGCGGCCGCGCGCGCGAGCTGCGCGACTGCGCGGCGGGTCGGGTCGGGATCGACCATCACGGGGCTCCCCTCGCCGGAGACGGTCACGCGCTCCACGCCGAGGACTTCCGCGGCTCCCCGCGCGAGCTCGAGCGAGTCGACCTCGACGAGCGCCGGCGCGTAGCGGCCGGCCTCGATCTGGGTGGCGATGCGCAGCTGCTCGATGAGCTCCCGCATCTGCTCGCCGGCCAGGCGGATCATCTCGACGTACCGCCCGGCCGGCCCGTCGAGCTCGAGGTTCTCGAGCGTCCGGGCGAAGCCGTGGACCGTGGCGAGCGGGTTCACCAAGTCGTGGCAGGCGATGGAGACGAGCTTCGTGTAAGGGCGATCCTGGGTCACGCGACCGGGCTGCTACGTTTCGCCGGGTGGACGAGAGAGTAGCGCTGACTCCCGACCTGCAGGCCTCGACGCCCGAGGTGCGCATCGGGCTCTCGCGCGCGGGCGTCACCGGTGTGCAGAAGGCTGTGCGGATGCAGCACGGCGGGAAGGACGCCCTCGTCTCGGCCGAGATCGACTGCTTCGTCGACCTCGACCCGGCCCGGAAGGGCGTGCACATGTCCCGCTTTCCGGAGCTCTTCGAGGAGGCGATCGACGAGCTCGTGATCGGCGAGATGCTCCTGGTGGAGCGCCTCGCGGAGCACATCGCACGCCACATCGTCGAGCGCCAGGGCGCGCTGCGCGCCGAGGTGCGGATCGCGGCGCGCTACCCGATCGAGCGCTCGACGCCGGTCACCGGCCTGCGGACGCAGGAGCTCGTCACGCTGCTCGGGCTGGCCGCCGCCTCGCGCACCTCGTCGCGCCGGATCGTAGGGGTGGAGGCCACCGGGTGGAACGCCTGCCCGTGCGCGCAGGGGCTCGTCCGCGACCTCGCCGCCGAGCGGCTCGACGACGCGGGCTTCGAGGAGGCGGACGTCGCGCGCATCCTCGAGCTCGTCCCGCTCGCCACGCACAATCAGCGCGGCCGCGGGACGCTCTACCTCGGCACCGACCTGCGCCTGGACGCGGAGGATCTCGTCGAGCTCGTCGAGGCCTCCATGAGCTCGCCGGTCTACGAGCTGCTCAAGCGTCCCGACGAGCTGTTCGTCGTCGAGCACGCGCACCTCTCACCCCGCTTCGTCGAAGACTCCGTGCGCCTCATGGTCAAGGGTGCGCTCGACGCCTACGACGCGCTCGAGGACGAGGACTTCGTCCTGGCCCGCCAGGTCAACTTCGAGACGATCCACAATCACGACGTCCTCGCCGAGCGCTTCGGGACGGTCGGTGAGCTGCGCGGCGAGCTGGCCGACGGCGGGCACTCGGCCCGCCATACCG
>JBOHAK010000408.1:0-4021 GCA_050697795.1 Gaiellaceae bacterium | reverse complement strand
AAGGGGAGCGTGCGCGCGGTCCTGACGATGGTGCTCGTGGCGATCACGACGGCAGTCATGTTCATTCCGATCCCGTCCGGCAAGGACGACGTCAAGGCGATGTTCGTCCTCCTGACCGGCATCGCCGTCCGGGACTACTTCTCGAGCCGCGACCGCCAGGCGGAGCGCGAGGAGCGCGCCCCGGAGGACGCTCCCGTTCCGAGCCTCGGCTAGGCCACGCGCTCGAGGGCCGGCGAAGCGACGTCCCGCTCGAGCAGGTCGAGCACGGCTTCCTCGATCGCGCCCTGGGTGGCCGGCTCGCCGAGCTCGACCTCGCCGAGCTGCTCGAGAGCGCCGCCGATCGTGAGGCCGTCGTGGAAGCGGTCGAAGACGCGCGGGTCGATATAGGAGGCGCGGCAGACCGCGGGCGTGTTGCCGAGGTAGTGGGCGACCTCGTCGACGGCGCGGGTGATCGCCCGCCGGCGCCCGGCCTTCGTGCCATGCGCTTCGCCGGACACGGCGAGCGCCACGGCGGCGAGCACGGTCGCGTTCCAGGTGCGGAAGTCCTTGGCGGAGAACGTGTCCTCCGTCAGCTCCTTGATGTACGCGTTGATCTCGTCGGAGGTGACGTCGACCCAGTTCCCGTCCACCTGGTAGGCGAGCAGTTCGCCCGGGCCGCGACGGCGCTTCAGCGCTTCGACGACGCGGTAGACGCCCCGGTCGACGACCGACTGCACCCGCTGCTTGCCTCCCTTCGCCGCGTAGTCGAAGCGGATGAGCCCGTTCGGCCCGAGCGTGACGTGGCTCCGCCGCATCGTGGCGAGGCCGTACGTGCCGTTTGCCTCGGCGTAGTCCTCGGTGCCGATGCGAAAGAAGCCGCGGTCGAGGAGGCGAACCGCGCACGCGAGCACGCGCTCGCGGGGGAGCCCGCGCTTGCGCAGGTGGGCGGCCGCAGCGGCCCGGACGTCCGGGAGCGCCCGGGCGAAGCGCACCATCTCGTCGAACTTCTCCCGGTCGCGCCGGCGCCGCCAGTCCGGGTGGTAGAGGTACTGCCGTCGCCCCGCCGCGTCGGTCCCGACCGCCTGGATGTGACCGTTGGGGTACGGGCAGATCCAGACGTCGCTCCACGCCGGCGGGATGACGAGCGCCCGGATGCGCTCGACCGTCTCCGCGTCGGCGACGCGCTCGCCGTCCCAGTCCAGGTACTCGAAGCCGCGCCCACGGCGCCGCCTGAGGAGCCCGGGCCCGGAGCAGTCCGCCTTGCGCAGCCGGGGCATGATCGCTTACTTGCCCGCACCCTTCCGCGGGCAAAACGTCGGCGCCGCGCCGCTCGCAGGGCTCGGCGTCGGGCGCATACGAAAGACTCTCCGGAGATGCGCGCGATCGTGCTCCTCGACGGCGAGCCCCGCTTTCGCCCCTATCCCTTCGCGCCGCCCGTCGAAGGACCAGTTCGCCGCGCCGTGGACGACGCCGCCGGCGTCCTCGCGCGCACGAGCGGCCGCTTCGACGGGCCGGTCGCGTTCTGCCACGGCGTCGGCCGCGACGGGACGATCCTGCGCCGGAAGGGGCGCTACGCAGAGGCGATGGTCGTGTTCGAGGAGCCGACGCTTGCCTACCGGCTCGGCTTCGCGCTCGGCGTCCAGCTCTTCGTCGAGCGGCCCGAGGGGGCGACGACGCTCTTCCAGCTCCGCGGCCCCTCGATCGGGCGCGACCCGTTGCTCTGGACCGCCTCGGCGTCGGGCGGGCTCAGCCCCGGCGAAGGAGCGCGCGACGCCGTGCTCGCCGACGCCGCGGAGGAGATCGGCCTGGGCGAGGACGACCTGCCCGGCTTTCGGCCGGTGGCGGTGGTGACGAGCGACGACACGGGCTCGGCGCTCGTCGTCTACCACGCGGGCCTGCGCGAGGGGGCCGAGCCGGAGCCCGACCCGGTGAAGGTCGGCGAGCTCGCCTGGGCGCCGGCTCCGACCGCGCTGGGCGCGCAGGTCTCGGGCGACGCGCTCGCCTCGTGGGCCGCGCTCGAGCGCTGGCGCGCGGAGCGCGCCGAGGCGCCGGCCTGAGTCTCGGAGAGACTACGAAGCGGCGACGGCGTCCGGCTTTCCCCCGGTCACCTTCTGCCACCACTCGTCCTCGCGCTGCTTGAGCTGCGTCTGGACCTGGGCGACGTAGGCGGCGAGCTCTGTTTCCTTCTGGCCCAGCCGCTCCTGGAGGGCGACGAGCTCCTGCTCGCGCCGCTCGAGCTTGTCCTCGCGGATCTCGAGGTCGGCCTCGAGACGGGCCTCCTTCGTCTCGACCTCGCCCTCGCGGCCGTCGAGCTCCCGCAGCCGGTCGCGGAGCGACTCCTCCATCTCCGCCATGCGCTTCTCCCGGCGGTCGAGGCGCTTGCGCTGCGACTCGGCGACATCCTCGGTGTTCGAGAGCTCCGCCTCGCGCTCGGCGAGCTCGCGCTCCCGCTCCTTGAGGCGCTCCTGGAGCGCCTCGACGTCGAGGACCTTCGAGGTGTCCGACTCGACGCGGGCGAGATGGGCCTCGCGATGGTGGATCTCTGCCTCCCTGGCGGCCAGCTCGGCCTCGCGGCGGTCGAGCTCGCCCAGGCGGACGACGGCGTCCTGCGTCGCCTTGTCCCTCCCGGAGAGCTCGCGCTCGAGCCGGTCCGCGTCGGTGCGAAGGCGATCGTGCTTGGAGCGTAGGTCGTCCTCGCGCTCGGCGAGCGCCTCGTCCCGCGCCTGGACGCGCGAGAGCTCCTTCGCGAGCTCCCGCTCGCGCGCGGCGAGCGCCTGCTCCCGCGACGCGACGGTCTTCTCGTGGCCGCGCAGGGTGCCCTCGCGTTCCGAGAAGGCGCGCTCGCGTGCCTCCTGGCGGGCCTTCATCTCCGTCTCGCGGCTCGCGACCGCCTGCTCGCGCCGGGCGAGCTTCGTCTCCTGCGACGCGACGGCCTGCGTCTGCTTCGCGAGGTCGGCGGCGAGCTTCTCGCGCTCGCGGTCGCCCTGCTTCAGCTCGTGGAGCTTTGCCTCGACGTGCTGCGAGCGCTCGTCGGTGAGACCTTCCGTCGCGGCGAGCCGGGTCTCGAGCTCGGAGAGGCGCTCCCGCTCTTCCCGGAGCTGGGCGAGCTGCTCGGTGAGCCGCGCCTCGCGCAGCTCGAGCTCCTGCTCGGAGGAGGCGAGCCTGGCCGCGCGCACGTCGAGCTCCGCCGTGCGTGCTGCGTAGTCGCTGTCGAGGGCCGCGCTCTCCCCGCGCGCCTCGAAGGCGGTCGAGAGCTCGGAGCGCAGCTCCCGCTCGCGGTCGAGGGACGCGGCGAGCTCGGCGCGCAGGGCGTCCGCCTCGACGGAGCCTGCGCCGTTCGAGGCGGCTGCGACCTCCTCCGGCGCGGCGCCGTCGGCGGCCTCGTCCGGCTCGCGGCGCTTCTCGAGCTTGCCGCGCAGGCCGGTGCCGAAGCCGGTCTCGGCGTCGACGCCCTTCGCCTTCGTCGTGGGCTCGTCGCTCACGCGGACCTCAGTGCCTCTCCAGGCAATGAACGCCTGCATCTGCCCCGCGATCACGCGGCGCCGGAGCCCACCCTCGCCCACGCCAAGGCTCCCAGCCTTGGCCGCGGTCGAGTGCGGCCCCCGGCTTGGTGCTCGCGACGCAGAAGCTGGGCAGCATTACCTGAAGAGACACTTGGCTAGAACAGCTCGGAGAGGTTGAGGAAGGCGGGGCCGAGGATGACGATGAACATCGCGGGGAAGATGAAGAGCACCGTCGGGAACAGCATCTTGATCGGCGCCTTCATCGCCCGCTCCTCCGCGGCCAGCTGACGCCGGCTACGGGTGTCGGCGGCCTGCAGCTTGAGGATCCGCCCCAGGGAGATGCCCAGCTGGTCGGCCTGGATGATCGCGCGCACGAAGGCCGAGAACTCGGGCGTCGCGACGCGGTGCATCATCTTGGTGAGGGCGTTCGACCGGCTCTCGCCGATGCGCATCTCGCCGAGGGCGAGGGCGAACTCCTCCGCGAGCGGGCCGTCCATGTGCTCGGTCAGCTTCGAGATCGCGCCGTCGAAGCCCATGCC
>JBOHAK010000407.1:0-1957 GCA_050697795.1 Gaiellaceae bacterium | reverse complement strand
GTTGAGGGAGGCGGCCCGAAGCTCGATCAACACCTCGCCGGGGCCCGCGACAGGATCGGGCGCGTCCTCGTAGCGGAGGACCTCGGGCCCGCCGTCCTCGTGGATGCGCACGGCCTTCACCCGCGCGATCCTAACCGGCCGTCGCTGCTACCTTGGCCGTGAGATGACGACCGCCGAGCTCGACCGCCTGGCGGAGGAGCTCGGGATCGACGTCGTCGGCGCCGCGCCGGCCGAGCCGTACGCCGAGACCGAGCGCCATATCCGCGACCGCCGCGCGCGCGGCCTCTTCGCCGACATGCGCTTCACCATGTCGCAGCCCGAGGTCTCGTGCCACCCGGAGGCGCTGCTCCCCGGGGCACGCACGGTCGTTTCGGCGGCGCTCTGCTACTACGCGCCCGGGCCGGAGCCGGGCCCGGGGGAGGGGCGGCTGCCGCGCTACGCGTGGTCGGACCGCTACGCGGAGCTGCGGGAGAAGCTGGAGGAACTCGGGGAGCGCCTCGGCGGTGCGTACCGCGTGCTCGTCGACGCGAACCAGCACGTCGACCGCGAGGGCGCCGCCCGCGCCGGCGTCGGCTTCTACGGCAAGAACACGATGCTCATCACCCGGAAGCACGGCTCCTGGGTCGTGCTCGGGACGCTGGTCACGGACGCGGTCGTGGAGCCGAGCACACCGCTCGAGCTCGACTGCGGCTCCTGCACGCTCTGCATCGAAGCGTGCCCGACGGGCGCGCTGGACGACCCCGGCGTGCTCGACTCGACCCGCTGCCTCTCCTACTGGACGCAGTCGCCCGACCCGATCCCCGAGGAGTACCGCGAGGAGCTGGGCGCCCAGGTGTACGGCTGTGACATCTGCCAGGACGTCTGCCCGTGGAACCGCGGCATCGAGAAGCGGCGCGCGGGCGAGGCTCCGCCGGCGGGCGCGGAGCCGGTCGTCTCGCTCGTCGAGTGGTTGCAAGCGGAGGACGACGAGCTGCGCGGACGCTACGACCGCCTCTACATTCCGCGCAACGACCCGCGCTACCTGCGGCGGAACGCCCTGGTGGCCGCGGGCAACTCCGGCCAGGCTGCGCTGGCCGACGCCGTGCGCGCGTACGCCGAGGGCGAGGACGAGCTCCTCGCCGAGCAGGCGGAGTGGGCGCTCGTCCACCTCGACGGCGGCGAGCCGTGAGCGCGGGCGAGTTCGGCTGGCAGGCGACCAAGGACGGCCGGATCCGGATCACCTGGCGAGGCCGGGTCGTGACGACGCTCGCGGGCGCCGCGGCCGCGCGCTTCGTGCACCAGGCCGAAGGCGCGGACGAGGACGCCGTGCAGGCCCTGCTGGCTCGCGCCACGGGCAACTTCAAGCGCGGCAACGAGCGGCGACTGCTCTAGCTACGGCCCGCTGCTGTCAGCTCGCGCGGCCGCGCTCGCTTGTCGCTCGACGTGGTGGAGGGGCGGCTGCAACACTTCAGTGGCCGGGCGGCGTTGCGACCGGCTGCGAGCAGCCGCAGCTCCAGACCGGTGCAGAGGCTTGGACGAAAAGCCCCTCCACGCCGCCCGGCCCACCTACGAAGATCTCCTGCTCCCAGCAGGACGGCCCAGGAGGGGCGACGAGAATCGCCCGCCCGGAGCTTCGACCCGCGGGACCCGACGATCGGGGTGGGACTCGTAGCCTCGAAAACAGGTCTAACGGCCTATTGTGATCCGCCCCCGGTTCGACGATAAAGAAGTTTGCGGCTAGAGGTTCCTTGTACGGCGTCACCACAGGCTCGTGCCGCGAGCGCGTGGGCGCCCGTTGTCCTGAGGGGGTCAACATGCTGATCGTCATCGCACTCGCACTCTCAATCGGGCTCGTCGGCGGCTGGGTCTACGCCGGGTGCCCGCTCCCGCGCAAGGCGTCGGCCCTGCTCTTCCCGGGCCGTGTGCCGGAAGCGGCGCGGCCTGCCGGCGACGCCGTCAGCTCCGCGCCCGCGCGGGG
>JBOHAK010000406.1:0-1974 GCA_050697795.1 Gaiellaceae bacterium | reverse complement strand
CCGCGTGCCTTTCCGCACCTGAACAGACCCGGCGCCCGCGGCCTCGTCCTCTTCAGACTCGTCTTGACTGGCCGGGCGCCCCCCGCTTCGAGCCTAGCTGGAGCATCCGCGCGCGTGGCGCTCGGATCTGTGCCAACATTCAGTCCCCGCCGACGAGGGCGCGGGCGAAGTCCTGCGGGTCGAAGGGCTGCAGGTCGTCAAGGCTCTCCCCCACGCCGACGAGCTTCACCGCCAGGCCGAGCTCGTGGGTGACGGCGACCGCCACCCCGCCCTTGGCCGTCCCGTCGAGCTTCGTCAGGGCGACGCCGGTCACGCCGACCGCCTCGTCGAAGAGCTTCGCCTGCCGCAGCCCGTTCTGGCCCGTTGTCGCGTCGAGGACGAGCAGCGTCTCGTGCGGCGCGCCCTCCAGGCGACCCTCGATCACGCGCCGCACCTTGGCCAGCTCCTCCATGAGGTTCGTCTGCGTGTGGAGGCGGCCGGCCGTGTCCACGACGACGACGTCGCGTCCGCGCGCCTCCGCCGCCGCGATCGCGTCGAAGGCGACGGCAGCGGGGTCGGCGCCGCGCTGCGAGCCGACAAAGTCCGCGCCCGAGCGGTCCGCCCAGATCTCGAGCTGCTCCTCGGCGGCGGCCCGGAACGTGTCCGCGGCGGCCAGCACGACCGAGCGGCCAGACGCCCCGAGGCGATGCGCGAGCTTGCCGATCGTCGTCGTCTTGCCCGTGCCGTTGACGCCGACGACGAGGACGACGGAGGGCGGGCCGCCCAGGGCGAGGCGCTCCTGCCCGTCGACGGTGACGAGCTCCGCCACGACCTCCTCGAGCCCCTCGAGCAGCTCCGTCCTGCTGGCCGGCTCGCGCTCCTCGAGCCGCTGGACGATCTCGACGGTCGCACCGACGCCGCAGTCCGCCGCGATCAGCGCCTCCTCGATTCGCTCCCAGGACTCCTCGTCGCCGGGGTCGAAGAGGAGCTCGCGCGTCAGCGCCTGGCGGCTCGACGAGAGCGACTCGCGGAGCCGGCCGAGCCAGCCGCGGCGCGTCTCCTCCTCGGCGGCCGGAGCGTCCTCGCGGTCGCCGAGGAACTCCGCCCAGCTGCGCGTCACGCGCTGAGCGCCCGCGCCTCGGGCTCCGCCGCCAGCCGCTTCGAGACGATCTGCGAGATGCCGTCGGCGCCCATCGTGACCCCGTAGAGGATATCCGCGGCCTCGATCGTCCGTTTCTGGTGGGTGACGACGATGAACTGCGCCCGGTCGGAGAAGCGGCGGAGGAGATCGGTGAAGCGCGAGATGTTCGCGTCGTCGAGCGCGGCCTCGACCTCGTCCAGCAGGTAGAACGGGCACGGGCGCGCCAGGAAGAGCGCGAACAGGAACGAGATCGCGCCGAGCGCCTTCTCGCCGCCCGACAGGAGCGAGAGCCGCGTGATGCGCTTGCCGGCCGGCCGGAGCTCGATCTCGATGCCCGGCTCGCCGCCCTCCTCGTCGCCCTCGACGCGGAGGAGGCGGCCGCGCCCGCCGGGGAAGAGCGTCCCCGCGACCTCCTCGAAATGGCGCTCCACCTCCCGCAGCGTCTCCTCGAAACGGCGCTCCACGGTCTCCGTGAGCTCGTCCCGCAGGGTCTCGAGCTCCGTGAGCGAGCGCTCGAGGTCCTCGCGTTGCACGGTCAGCTCCTCCAGGCGGGCCTTCTCGCGCGCGTGCTCCTCGGCGGCGAGCGGGTTCACTTGGCCGAGCGCCTCGCGCCGGCGCTCGAGGCGGGCGAGCTGCGTCCTGAGCTCCTCGGCCTCCTCGTCGGTGAGCGCCTCCGCCTCCGCCTCCTCCGGAAGCCGGCGCAGCACCTCCTCGCGCTCGGCCTCGAGCCGGGCGCGCTCGATGCCGACCGCCGAGACGCGCTCGGCGGCCTCGGAGGCGGCGCGCCGGAGCTCGGCCTCCCAGCCGCCGAGGCGGCGGAGCTCCTCCCCCAGCTCGCCCGCGCGGCTCCCGCC
>JBOHAK010000405.1:0-3377 GCA_050697795.1 Gaiellaceae bacterium | reverse complement strand
GCGCTCGGCCAAGCGCCTGTCGATGACGACCGGGTCGCGGCGGCTTCCGCCGATCGGCGGTACCGCGCCCAGTTCGAACTCCCCGTAGTCCCGCGCGAGGTCCTCCTCGGACGCGAGATGGATCTTCTTCTTGCCGCCGCCGCCGCGAGCCTCGCGCAGCTTGCGCAAGTCGATCCGCGCGGAGGCGGGGAGCACAGCCCGCAGGTAGCCGTCCGGAATCCTCACCACGAGCGTCTTCGCCACGTCGGCCGGCGCGATGCCGAGCACCTCCGCCTCGGCGAGCGCGCTCTCGGTGCGCTCATGCGGGAGGAGCTCGTAGGACACCTCTGCCTCATCGAGCACGCGGGTCAAGTCTTCCGTCGCCACCGCGAACCTCCCTCTCGTTGCATGATCGCAGAGTAGAGTCGTGCTTGAGCCGTGGTGGGAGGTGAGGAAGGAATGAGCGCACAATCGGGAGACGTGATCGTCGTCGAGGCGGAGAGAGCCGCCCAGCCGGTGCGCAGAGGCGTCATCGAGGAAGTGCTCCGCGAGGAGCCCGCACGCTTTCGAATCCGCTGGGACGATGGCCACACGAGCATCTTCGCCCCGTCCGCCGGAGCGGCGACAATCGAGAAACGGAAGAAGGCGAGCAGGGCGAGCGGCCCTCGATGAGCTAGCGCTCGTAGGTCCCGGTGAGCTCGGCGACGGCGAGGACGCTCGTGCCGCTGGCGTGCTCCACCTCCGCTCGGCCGGCACCCGAGGTCACTGCGGGCTCGGCGTCGAGCGCCAACAGGCGGAAGACGTAGCGATGGGGACCGTCCCCGGGCGGCGGGCAGGGGCCACGATAGCCGGTGACGTCGAAGTCGTTGCGGCCCTGAGCCGGCACGGGTTCGCCTTCGGCGACCCCGCCGGCCTTCGGATCGAGGCCCCAGGCAAGCCAGTGCGTGAACGTGCCGCCGGGAGCGTCCGGATCGTCGACGATCAACGCGAGCGCCCGAGTCCCCTCGGGCAGATTCGACCACTCGAGCGGCGGGGAAGCATCCTCACCGTCGCACGTGTGCCGAGCCGGGATCGGCTGCCCGGGGGCGAACGCGCTGCTGGAGAGCGTGAAATCGGCCACGTTAATCGCTTTCCTCGCACGGCGTTCCAGGAAACAGGCGTACCGGCGATGGCCGCCGGACGCTCATGAGCCCTATCGCTTTTCGCCCACGGCGACCTGAACGGCGCGATCCTGATCGAGCAGCCACACGGAGTCGGGGCTCGCTGCAACGGCCGCAGGCTTCACCCCGACGGGGAGCGTCTCGACCACTCGGCTTGCGCCGGCATCGATCCTGAGCAGCTCCCCGGTCCCAGCGTCGCTCACCCAGATGTCGCCGGCGACGCCCGCGAGCTTCTCGGGCTGATCCCCGGCGGGAATTCGCCCGATGACCCTCCCGGTCGTTGAATCGAGGCGGAGCACTACGTGCGCTGCCCAGTCACTCACCCAGACGCTGCCGGCGGAGACGGCGATGTCGCCAAGGCCCTCGCCGGCTCGCACCCCGGCCCGGATCTCCACTGCGCCCCGCCTCGGATCGAGCCCGTAGACGATTCCCTTGTTGCAGTCGATGGCCCAGAGGCGGCCGGCTCCGGCGTCGAGTGCCCCCAGCTCGCCGGGAAGGCCCACCGGTTCACCCACGAGCCTCCCGGCCGCGGGATCGATGCGGGCGAGGGTCCTGTCACCAAAGTTCAGAACCCACAGCTCCCCACGGAGCATCGCGAGATCGGCGGGAAAGCTCCCGACCTTGATGGCCGCGTCTCGCAGACTCTGCGACCCGGCATCGATACGGCTGACCCGGTTGGCGTCCGAGCTCGCCACCCAAACGCTTCCATCCCTCGAGTAGAGGATCCCGTTGAAGGGTGAGGGGACCTGAATCGGCTCCTCTGGGCCCAGGCGAACGTCTTCTATCGGGACCACCTCGCTGCGCCCCGACGCGATCACCCACGCGCGACCGCCGCCAACCGCCACGTCGCTTGGCAGGGGAAGTCGGATCGCCCCGAGCACGCGACTGCCCTGCGCGCCCTCCGCTCGTGGTCGCGGCGGAACCTCGATCGCGGATGCCGGGCGCAGGCCGTCGAGCACGGTCTCCAAGGACTTCAGGTCGCGCTTGGTCCACGGGCGCCGCTCGTCTCTCGTGTGCACGCTCACCACGTAGTCGGTGCCGCGCTGCTGGAAGGCAAAGATCAGGTGATCCGCGTGGTAGCCGGTCTCGCCCCCACCGGGCGGGGAGTAGTAAAGGCGGCCACTGATCCCTGCCAGCCGGCCCGGTTGAATCAGTTTCCAGCCATCGTTCCGGCCGTACAGGGATCCTCCGCGAAGCACGCCGACGTGCAGGGGACCATCGACGTCTAGTCCGACGCTTCGACCGTCGACCCGAATGGGGGTCGCGGTCGCCGGCCCGGGCGCGTTGCAGCCGCCCGGAGGGCCAAACACCGGGGGCAGACGCGTTGGGCAGAGCAGGGCGAAGTCGGCAGAGTCCTGCGCCCGCTCGCAGGCGCGAGCGACGTGCCAGGGGGCCTGCGGAGCGGGCGCGTGCGGCCCAACGTCTTCCTCCTCGGGCGGCGGAGAATCGTCCCGAAGCAAGCCGAAGGCGAGAGCCACGAGGCCGAGCGTCAGGATGAGGCCGGCCAGAAGCACGAGCTTCCGGCGGTTAGCCACAGCTGTGTCGCGCCGATCCAATCCGTGCGTCCTTCCTGCTCGTCGGCGCATCCTTATCCCCTGCCAATACGCGCGCAGCAGCTCCAGCGGTCCGTCGCAGCGGCCACCCTGTCAAGCTGACGACTCTGCCGCGTCCACCGGCTGACGGCCCGGACGCTAGGCGGTCATGAAGAAGCCGACGCTGATGGTCTGGGTCCCGCTTTGCTCAAGCGCCAACACCTCCAGCTCGTACATAGTTTGCGAACGGCTTGAGAAGCGGAGGGGGAGGGATTCGAACCCTCGATCCGCCTAACGACGGATAACGGTTTTCGAGACCGCCGCAGCGCGGAACGCAAACGCGAGTCTGAGTTGTCACGCACGAGCGAGCAGGATCGAGCTCACGCGGCCGCAGGGAGCGGCAGCTCTTCTTCGTGTTACATCCGGAAGCGTTGACGGCACGCGACGGCCTAAACTCGCGCTACCGTAGTCAATGACGACAACTAAAACCGCTGCTTGGCAGGGATTTCAAGGCGCATACGGGATTCGAACCCGTGCTACCGCCGAACGCTGCAGGCAAACCGGACTCCGGTAGCAGGGGTCGGCTCGCTCCCGGTAGCGAGCTGAACCCGCACTTGCGGGCCGTCCTCGAGCGGTTGAAGGAGCGCGATCGGGAGCGTCGCCGATGAGTCTCGGCGAGCTTCTAAGGACGAAGTCATGCGAGTAC
>JBOHAK010000404.1:0-6229 GCA_050697795.1 Gaiellaceae bacterium | reverse complement strand
GCTTGGCGTACTGGATCGGGATCCGCCGCTGGCCCTCCTGCACGAACACGACGGCGACGATGATCGCGAGGGCGATGAGCGGGAACATGAGGCGCTCGAAGGCATCGCCCGACCACCAGGCCCGCAGGCCGCCGGGGAGACCGGAGAGGATCGAGGCGAAGATGAGGAGCGAGATGCCGTTCCCCACCCCGCGCTTCGTGATCAGCTCGCCCATCCACATGAGCAGCGTCGCGCCCGCGGTGAGCGAGACGACGATGAGCACGAAGCGCCCGGGGGTCAGCTCGAGCGCGCCCTGGCGGCTGAAGAGGTACGAGTACCCCGCCGCCTGGGCAGCCGAAAGGGCGACTGTCAGGTAGCGCGTGTACTGGTTGATCTTGGCGTAGCCGGCCTCGCCCTCCTTCTGGAGCTGCTCGAGCCGCGGGATCACCACAGTCATGAGCTGGAGGATGATCGAGGCCGTGATGTACGGCATGATCCCGAGCGCGAAGACGGCGAACTGCGAGAGCGCGCCGCCCGAGAAGATGTTGAGCAGGCCGAGGATCGTGCCGCCCTGCCCCGAGAAGTACGACTCGATCTGGTCCGAGTCGACGCCCGGGACGGGAATCCAGCTGCCCAGCCGGTAGAGGGCCAGGATCATCGCCGTGAAGAGCAGGCGGCGCCGGAGCTCCGGGATCTTCCAGGCATTCGTCAGCCAGGAGAACATCAGTGCTCCTCCAGGTGACGCTGCCTAGCTTGTGTTGCCTGGTGGGGCACTTACTCGGCCGCTTCCTCCGTCGGCTCCGCCGCGGGCTCCGCCTCGGGCTCAGATGCCTCGGCCTCGGCTGCCTCGGGCTCGGCCGCGTCCGGAGCCTCCGGCTCCGCCGCGGGCTTCTTGCGGGCGCGCTTCTTCTTCTTCTGCTCGCGCGGCGGGCGGAGCGCCGTGACGGAGCCGCCGGCGCCCTCGATCTTCTCCCGCGCCGAGGCCGAGAAGGAGTGCGCCGTGACGGCGAGCTTCTTCGTCAGCTCGCCCTCGCCGAGCACTTTCACGTCCGTGCGCGTGTTCTTGATCAAGCCCTTCTCGACCATGGCCTCGAGCGTCGCCTCGGCGCCGTCGTCGAAGACGCGCTCGAGGTCGCGGAGGTTCACCGGCACGGTCGAGGTGCGATGCGGGCCGATCGGCATAGCGTCCTTCGACGTGGAGCCGCGCTGCTTGGGCAGGCGCATGTAGATCGGCATCTGGCCGCCCTCGAAGCCGGCGCGCATCGTGTGCGAGCCCGAGCGGGCCTTCTGGCCCTTGATGCCCCGGCCGGAGTAGCGGCCTTTCCCGGAGCCCAGGCCGCGGCCGATCCGCTTGCGCGGGCGGCGCTTCTGCGCGGGCTTCAGGTTGGAAAGGGTGAGCTCGTCGTCACGTTCTTCGGGCACGCCTAGTCCTCCTCGACCTTCACGAGGTGGCGGACCTTGCGGAGCATACCGAGCGTCTCCGGGCTGTCCTCGCGCTCAGTCGTCCGGCCAATGCGGCCGAGGCCGAGCGCGCGCAGCGTGCCGCGGTGGCGCTCCGTCTCGCCGATCTGGCTACGAACTTGCGTTATCCGCAGCTTCGTCATCCGTCTCCGTCTCCGTCTCGACCGGCGCCACCGGCTCCGCGACAGCCTCGGCGGGCTCCTCGTCCTTCTGCTTCGCAGGGAAGAGGATGTCCTCGACAGCCTTGCCGCGGATGCGGGCGACCTCCTCGGGCCGCCGCAGGCTCTTGAGGCCGTTCACGGTCGCCTTCAGCAGGTTGATGGGGTTCGGGTTGCCGAGGCTCTTCGCGAGGATGTCCCGGATCCCGGCGAGCTCGAGCACGGCGCGGACGCCGCCGCCCGCGATCACGCCCGTCCCCTCGCTGGCGGGCCGCAGGAGCACGCGCGCCGCGTCGGAGCGGCCGAGGACCTCATGGGTGATCGTCTGGCCGTGCTTCGGAACCTGGAAGAGGTTCTTCTTCGCGTCGTCCACGGCCTTGGAGATGGCGAGCGGTACCTCGCGCGCCTTGCCGTAGCCGACGCCCACCCGGTCGACCTCGTCGCCGATCACGACCAGCGCCGTGAACGAGAAGCGTCGGCCGCCCTTCACGACCTTGGCGACACGGTTGATCTCGACCACGCGCTCCTTCAGCTCGCGCGCGTCGATCTCGCCGTCTCGTCCTCGCCCTCGCCCTCTTCTCGTGTCGATTGCCATCTAGAAGCTCAGTCCTCCCTCGCGTGCTCCGTCGGCGAGCGCCTTGACACGCCCGTGGTAGAGGTAGCCGCCGCGGTCGAAGACGACCGACTCGACGCCGGCTTTCTTCGCGCTCGCGGCGAGCAGCTTGCCGACCTCGGCCGCCTGCTCGCTCTTCGAGCCCTTGAAGCTCTTCTTGAGGCCGAGGTGGTTCGCGGAGGCGAGCGTCTTCCCCTCCACGTCGTCAACGAGTTGCGCCTCGATGCCCCGGTTCGAGCGGTGCACGACGAGCCGCGGCCGCTCGGCCGTGCCGGCGATCTTGCGGCGGACGCGCCGGTGGCGGCGCTCGCGTGCCTGGCGGACCGTCAGGACCGCCATCACGCTCTCTTCCCGACCTTGCGCCGCACGTACTCGCCCGAGTAGCGGATGCCCTTGCCTTTGTACGGCTCGGGCGGGCGCACGGAGCGCACCTCGGCGGCGATCTGGCCGACGCGCTGCTTGT
The DNA here is from genome assembly GCA_050697795.1 of Gaiellaceae bacterium. Classification (GTDB taxonomy): domain Bacteria; phylum Actinomycetota; class Thermoleophilia; order Gaiellales; family Gaiellaceae; genus JAIBJN01. Next base: position 3,555 of record JBOHAK010000404.1, on the reverse strand, counting down.
CGATGCCCTTCACCAGGATCTGGTTCGGCGCAGGCACCTCGAACGTGATACCGGCCGGCGCCTTCTTGACGACCGTGTGGGAGAAGCCGACGTTCAGCTCGAGGTCCGTTCCGCGCAGGCCGGCGCGGTACCCGACGCCCTGGATCTCGAGCGCCTTCTCGAACCCCTTCGTCACGCCCTCGACCATGTTGGACACGAGCGAGCGGGTGAGCCCGTGCAGGGCGCGGTCCTCCCCGCGCTCCGTGGGGCGCGTGACGACGAGCTCCCCGTCGCGCTGCTCGATGGCGATGCGCTTCGGCACCTGCTGCGAGAGCTCGCCGAGCGGCCCGTTCACCATCACGCGCCCAGGAGAGAGCGACACCGACACGCCGGCGGGGATCTCGATTGGTGTTTTTCCGATTCGACTCAAAGCGTTCCCTTGCCCCACTGGTGAGAAATCGTCAGATTTCTCACCAGACGAAGCACACCACTTCGCCGCCGACGCCGAGCTCCTGCGCCGTCCGGCTCGTGACCAGACCCTTGGACGTGGACATGATCGCCGTGCCCATCCCGCCGAGGACGCGCGGGAGGCGGTCCTTGCGGGCGTAGACCCGGCGGCCGGGCTTGGAGATGCGGCGCAGGTCGGTGATGACGCGCTCGCGGCTCCGCCCGTACTTGAGCTCGACGACCAGGGTATCGAAGGACTCGCCGCGTTCGAGACGGTAGTCCTTGATGTAGCCCTCGTCCTTCAGGACGCGCGCGATCTCGACCTTCGTCCGGGACGCGGGCATGGCCGCCGTCTCGTGGAGCGCGCGGTTCGCGTTCCGGATGCGCGTGAGCATGTCGGAGATGGGATCGTTCAACATGCCGCCTCCCTCACCAGCTCGACTTCGTCATGCCGGGGATGAAGCCCTCGTGCGCGAGGTCGCGCAGGCAGATCCGGCAGAGACCGAACTTCCGATACACAGCGCGCGGGCGCCCGCACCGGTTGCACCGGCTGTAGGCCCGCGTCCTGTACTTCGGCGGGCGGGCGGCCTTCGCGATCAGGCTCTTCTTGGCCATTCTCCTCCTAGTGCTCCTTCCAGTGATGGTCACGCGTTTCTGGCGAGTGCCCGGGGCCGCCAGGCAAGGACGCAGGGAGCGTCAATACGCGAGCGTATTGGCGCGACTGAGGACGCAGCATGGCGGTTCCGGGCGCCGCCAGAAATGCACTGACTATCCCTGGGAGGGGCACTGGCTCAGTCCTGGTCGCGGAACGGGAGGCCGAGCCCGCGCAGGAGCGCCAGGCCCTCCTCGTCCGTCCGCGCTGTCGTCGTGATCACGACGTCGAGGCCGCGAACCGCCTCGATGTCGTCGTAGTTGATCTCCGGGAAGATGATCTGCTCGCGGACGCCGATCGAGTAGTTGCCGCGCCCGTCGAAGCTCGCGGGCGAGAGCCCGCGGAAGTCGCGGATGCGTGGGAGCGCGATCGACACCAGGCGGTCGAGGAACTCGTACATGCGGATTCCGCGGAGCGTCACCTTGGCGCCGATGGGCATCCCCTCGCGGATCTTGAAGCCGGCGATCGACTTCTTCGCCCGGGTGATCTGGGCGTGCTGGCCCGTGATGGTCGTTAGCTCCTCGACGGCCTTGTCGAGCGAGCGGGCGTTCGTCTTCGCCTCGCCCACGCCCATGTTCACCGTGATCTTCTCGATGCGCGGCGTCTGCATGACCGAGCTGAACTCGAACCGCTGCTGCAGCTCGGGCCGGACCTCCTGCTCGTAGCGCGTCTTGAGGCGCGCCACGTACTCGTTCGTCGTAGCGGTGGCCATCAGCGGTCGAGCACCTCCCCGCAGTCGGCGCGCTTGCAGACGCGCACCTTCACGAGGCCGTCCTTCGACTCGCGGAACGCGTAGCCGACCCGCGTCGCACGGTTGCACGTCGGGCACACGACCATCACGTTCGAGACCTCCATCGGGGCCGAGATGTCGAAGACGCCGCCCGGCTGGATCTGCGTCTGGCCCATCCGGCTCGAGTCCTTCATCGGACGCGGCCGCCGGTGCCGCTTGACGACGTTCAGGTTCTCGACGATCACGCGGCGCCGCTTCGGGTCGGCCTCGATGATGCGTCCCTGCTTGCCGCGGTCCTTGCCCGACAGCACCTGGACGACGTCGCCCTTCCGTATCTTCATCGCTTGCGCCATGTCACAACACCTCCGGGGCGAGCGAGACGATCTTCATGAAGTTCCGCTCGCGCAGCTCGCGGGCGACAGGCCCGAAGATGCGCGTGCCGCGCGGGTTCAGCTGCGCGTCGATGATCACCGCCGCGTTCTCGTCGAACGCGATCGAGGTGCCGTCGTTCCGCCCGAACGGCTTCTTCGTCCGGACGACCACCGCCTTCACGACCTCGCCCTTCTTGATCGTTCCCTGCGGAGTCGCGGTCTTGACCGTCCCCACGATGATGTCGCCCACGCGCGCGTAACGGCGGTGCGATCCGCCGAGCACGCGGATGCACAGGAGCTCGCGGGCTCCCGTGTTGTCGGCGACGCGGAGACGCGACTCCTGCTGGATCACTTCACTTAGCCTCCTCCAGGACCTCGGCGAGGCGCCAGGTCTTGGTCTTCGAGAGCGGGCGGCTCTCGACGAGCCGGACGACATCGCCGGCCTTCGCGACGTTCGCCTCGTCGTGAGCGTGCAGCTTCGTCGAGCGGCGGACGATCTTCTTGTACATCGGGTGCGGCTTCACGGTGTCGACGCGGACGACGATGGTCTTGTCCATCGCGGCCGAGACGACGATCCCGCGGCGCTCCTTGCGCCGACCGCGCGGGTGCTCCGGCTTCGGGAGCCGGACGAGCGGCTTGCGCTTCGCGGGGGCCTCGCGCTTCGGCTTCGAACGCTGCCGGCGCTCCGAGCGCGGCACGCGCTTGCGCTTCGCCTTCGCCTCCGGTGCGGCGGCGGGCGCGGCCACCTCCGGGGCCGGAGCAGGCTCCTCGGCCGCCGGGGGCTCCTCCGCGGCCTCAGCCTCTGGCTCGGGCTCCTCCGCGGGGGCCTCGGACTCCTCCGGCGCCGGCTCCGCCTCGGCCGTCGAAGCCTCGAGAGCCTCGGGCTCCTCGGACTCGGGACCAGCCTCCTCCGCCACCGGCTCCGGGGCCGGCTCGTCGGCGGGCGCGGCCTCGGCCTCCGGCTCCTCGACCGGAGTCTCCTCGACCTGCTCCTGCGTCTCCTCGTTCTTCTTTCTCGGTCTGGCCATCTACCTTCTCTCCAGCGAGTTCTTCCGCTCCGCCTGGACCGTCAGGATCCGGGCGATGTCACGCTTCGCAAGCGACAGGCGCGCCGTCGAGTCGAGCGCCCCCGTCGCCATCTGGAAGCGGAGGTTGAAGAGGTTCTCCCGGCTCTCGGCGAGCCGCCTCACGAGTTCCTCGTCCGACAGGTCCCTCAGCTCTCTAGCCCTCAAAGAGATCCGCCTCCCGTTTCACGAACTTCGTCTTCACCGGCAGCTTCATGCCCGCGAGACGCATGGCGTCCTTGGCGAGCGGCTCGGGCACGCCGGCCAGCTCGAACATCACCCGGCCGGGCTTGACGACGGCCACCCAGTGCT
>JBOHAK010000403.1:0-2895 GCA_050697795.1 Gaiellaceae bacterium | reverse complement strand
CAGGTGGGCCAGAAGCGCCTGGAGGACGCCGAAGCGCTCGGGCGCGAGCGGGCCGGCCGGCCGCTCGAGCTGCTCGGTCTCCTGCTGCGCCTTCGGGCGCGGCGGCTTCGTCGGTGCGCCCTCGTGGCGGGCGAGCACGCGCTCGAGCCCGGCCGCGACCTCCTCGACGAGCTCCGGCGGCGAGAGCGGGCGCGCGCGCCCCTCCTGCCGGAGCACCCAGCCGGCCAGCAGGTCGAGCCGCGAGTAGGGCGTGGAGAAGACGACGTCCTCGACCTCGCCGCGCTCGACCATCCGCTCGACCCACCAGGCCGTGTCCGGATCGAGCTCGATCTCGGCGGTGCCCTGCTCGGCGCCGTACTGCCACGGCTGCCGGCCGCGGAAGCCGGACGGGTCGTACTCCGGCATGCGGAAGTCGCGCTCGCGCCGTGTGGCGAAGCGGATCTCCCCGACGATGCGCGAGACGCGGAAGGTGCGCTCGGCGTCCTCGTCGAGGTCGCGGCCGATCAGATACCAGGAGCCCGCCTCCGGCAGGAGCGCGTACGGGTTCACGGTGCGCTCCCGCGTCTTGTCGCGCGAGATCGACCAGTAGGTGAACTTCACCGTGCGCTGCTTCGAGATCGCGCCCTCGAGCTTCGTCAGGCGCCCCGACATCTCGTCGGAGTAGTCCGGGTCGCGAACCTCCACGCGCACGGCGCTCTCGGTGCGCGCGTCGAGCTGCGTCGGGCGCCCGAGCGCGAGGTTCTGGAGCGCGAGCCGCAGCGGCTCCGCGTAGGCGAACTTGCCCTCGAGGAGGTAGAAGGCGACCTGGAGCGCCGCGAGCTCCTCGTCGTCGAGGTCGAGCTTGGGCAGGAAGTACTGCTCCGAGCGGAGCGTGTACAGCTCCTCGCCCGTGAACTCGTCGCGCTGCGAATGAAGTGGCACGCCGAGTGCGACGAGCTCGCTGCGGTCCGAGTAGAAGCGGCGCGCGAAGGCCTCGTCCGACATCTCCGAGTAGCCCTCGACGACCGACTTGATCTCGCGCGCGGTCAGCGGTCGGCGCTCCGCCATGAGGAAGGCGACGAGCGAGAGCTGCCGGATCAGCTTGTCGGTGTCGTGCGACACGGCTCCTATTCTGTCATCGCCGTGCGCATCGTCGCCCATCTCGACCTGGACGCGTTCTTCGCCGCCGTGGAGGAGCTCGAGCGCCCCGAGCTCGCGCGGCTGCCGCTGGTCGTCGGCGGCGACCCGCACGGGCGCGGCGTCGTCGCGACCGCGAACTACGTCGCCCGGCGATACGGCATCCACTCGGCGATGAGCTGCGCCGAGGCGCGGCGCCGCTGCCCGCAGGCGGTTTTCGTCACGCCGCGGCAGCGCGCGTACTCCGAGTACTCGCGCGCCGTGTGGGCCGCCGTGCGGGAGGTCGTGCCGACGGTGGAGCGGACGGGGCTCGACGAGGGCTACCTGGAGATGGGGGAGGTGGCGGAGGACTTCCGGCGCGCCCGCGTCGTCGCGGAGGCGGTGCAGGCGGCGGTGCAGGGCGCGACGAGCCTCTCCTGCGCACTCGGCGTCGCAAGCTGCAAGGTGGTCGCCAAGGTGGCGAGTGACCGGCGCAAGCCGGGCGGCATCACGGTCGTCCCGGCCGGGCGCGAGGCCGCGTTCCTCGCGCCGTTTCCGACGCGCGTCCTGCCCGGTGTCGGGCCGCGCGCCGAGGAACGGCTCGCGGGCGCCGGCATCGAGCTGATCGGTCAGCTCGCGGCGCTCTCCGACGAGGAGCTTGCTCGCCTCGTCCCGGGGAAGGTCGGCCGCCTGCTCCGCGACCGGGCGCGCGGCATCGACCCGCGTCCGCTCGAGCTCACCATGAAGACCGTCTCCATCGGACACGAGGAGACGTTCGAGCGCGACGTCGCCGACCGCGAGCGCCTCCACGACGAGCTGCGCCGCATGGCCGGCCGCGTCGCGGAGCACCTCACCTCGTCGGGCCAGGTCGCGAGGACGGTGACGACGAAGCTCCGCTACCCGGACTTCTCGATCCGCAGCCGCTCGACGACGCTTCCGGCCGGCTGCGCGGACGGCGAGAAGATCGGCGAGCTCGCTTGCCTCCTGCTCGATCGTGCGCTCGCCGACCGCCCCGGCGCGCTCAGGCTCGTGGGCGTGAGCGTCTCGAAGCTCGAGACGCACGAGCAGCTGGCGCTCGCCTAGGACAACAGGCTGTCGAGCCCACGCGTCAACCCGACGCGGCTACCGACGGAGCGAATCGCGAGCAGCGTGCCGGCCACGTACGGCGCCGGGCTCTCTCCCGGGTCGTGGCGGAGCATCAGCCGCTCTCCGGCGGACGCGAAGACGATCTCCGTCGACACGACGAAGCTCGGAAGACGCACCGAGTGGACCTGCGTACCGGCGATGGTCGCGCCGCGCGCCTCCCGCGGCCCCTCGAGCGTGTCCACTCCTCGCTCCAGGGTCGGCTCGCGGACTTCCGCCAGCCGCTCGGCCAGCTCGCGCGCGGTCCCGCTCGGAACGTCCGGCTTCGCGGCGCTCCCATAGTCGACGATCTCCCACGAGCCGACGAAGCGCGCCGTCTCGAGGGCGCTGCGGAGAAGCAGCGCCGCGAGGAGCGAGAAGTTGCCGGCGGCGATCACCCCGACGCGCGCCTCTCGCGCGCGAGCGTCGATCTCGTCGAAGTCGGCCGCGGTGAGTCCGCTCGAGCCGACGACCACGGCGACGTTGAGGGTCAGCGCCGCGAGAACGTTCTCTTTCACGGCCGCCGCGTCCGTATAGTCGACGACCACGTCGGCAGCGACTGCCTCGATCGCCTCGCGGACTGAGGCGAAGACGGGAACGCCCAGTGCGGGGAGCCGCGTGCCGGCGCCGGAGCGAGATACGCCCCCCACGAGCTCGAGGTCTTCTGCCGCCGCGATC
>JBOHAK010000402.1:0-1827 GCA_050697795.1 Gaiellaceae bacterium | reverse complement strand
GCGGCCCTGCGCCTCGCAGGCCTGGACGCCGACGACGAGCGCCTCGCGGCCGCGCGCCGCTTCTGCGAGGAGCGGGGCGGCATCGGCGGCGCGCGCGTCTTCACGCGCATCTGGCTCGCCCTCTTCGGCCTGTGGCCGTGGGAGGAGATCCCGCAGATCCCGCCCGAGCTCGTCCTCATGAAGCCCTGGCTGCCGATCTCCGTGTACGAGTTCTCCTGCTGGGCGCGCCAGACGGTCGTGCCGCTGACCGTCGTCCTCCACTACCGGCCCGTCCGCAACCTCCCGCCCGAGCGCGCCTGCCATGAGCTCAACCTCGGGCCCGTGCCACGCAAGACCACGTTCGGGCTGCTCTCCGACCGCGCGCTCGCGTGGTACGCCGGGCAGCCCTTCCAGCCGGGCCGGGAGCGCGCGCTGGCCCACGCCGAGCGGTGGATCCTCGACCGGCAGGAGCTCGACGGCTCCTGGGGCGGCATCCAGCCGCCCTGGGTCTGGTCGCTGATCGCACTCGCCTGCCGGGGCCACGGGCTCGAGTCGCCGCCCTTCCGCCGCGGGCTCGAGGGCTGGAAAGGCTTCCTCGTGGAGGACGGTGACCGCCTGCGCCCGGAGGCCTGTCAGTCGCCCGTGTGGGACACGGGCCTCGCCGTCCTCGCCCTGCGTGCCGCGGGCGTCCCGGCCGACGAGCCCGCCCTCAGGCGGGCCGGCGAGTGGCTCGTCGGCGAGGAGATCAGGGAGCGCGGCGACTGGGCCGTCCGGCGCCCCGGGGTGGAGCCGGCGGGCTGGGCGTTCGAGTACGACAACGACCTCTACCCGGACATCGACGACGTGGCCATCGTCGCCATGGCGCTGGACGATCTGGGCCTGGGCGGCAAAGCGGTCGACCGCGGCTGCCGCTGGATGGCCGCCATGCAGTGCGGGAACGGCGGCTGGGCAGCCTTCGACGTGGACAACGACGCGCAGTGGCTCTACCGCATCCCGTTCTGCGACTTCGGCGCCGTCAACGACCCGCCCTCGGCCGACGTCGCCGGCCACGTGGTCGAGTCGCTCGCCGGCCGGCCGGGCTACGAGCAGGAGGTCGGCCGCGGGATCGACTACCTGCTCCGCGAGCAGGAGGAGGACGGCTCGTGGTTCGGGCGCTGGGGCGTCAACTACGTCTACGGGGTCGGGGCCGTGCTGCCGGCGCTCGAGGCCGCCGGCCTCCCCCCCGAGCACCCGGCGGTCCGCCGCGCCGTCGCCTGGCTCGAGGCGCACCAGCGCGAGGACGGCGGCTTCGGCGAGGACTGCCGCTCCTACGACCTCGGGGAGGCGGGCCTCGAGTGGCGCGGGCGGGGAGAGGCGACACCGTCGCAAACCGCGTGGGCCCTGCTCGGCCTCGTGGCCGCCGGCGAGGCGCGGTCCGAGTGCGCGCGCCGGGCGGTCGCCTGGCTCTGCGAGCACCAGCGGGCCGACGGCGGCTGGGACGAGGAGCACTTCACCGGCACCGGCTTCCCGCGCGACTTCCTCATCAACTACCACCTCTACCGGGAGGTCTGGCCGGTCATGGCGCTCGGGCGCGTCCGCCGCGCCCTGTGAAGGCCTACGTCTCGGGAGCGACCGGCTTCGTCGGGGGTCACGTCGCCCGCGAGCTGCGCGAGCGCGGCGCCGACGTCCGGGACGAGCGCGTCGACCTGCTCGACGCGGAGGGCCTCGAGCGCGTCGTCCGCGGCTGCGAGGTCGTCGTGCACGTGGCCGCCCTCTACAGCTACGACGCGCCGGCCGAGGCCTTCGAGCGCGTCAACGTCGAGGGAACGCGCACCCTGCTCGACGTCGCCGCGCGAACGGGAGTCCGCC
>JBOHAK010000401.1:0-3699 GCA_050697795.1 Gaiellaceae bacterium | reverse complement strand
GGGAAGACCCGCCCGAGCATGCGGTCGACGTACGCGCGACGCACCGCCGGCCCGCCCTTCACGACTGCGAGCCGGTCCGGCACGAAGACGAGCGCGGCGAGCCGCGAGCGCAGCTCCTCGGCCGACGCAGCGAGGGCACCGTTGAGGAGGATCCGCTTGCCCTCCCCCGGCGCCACCGTCACCTCCGTCCCGATCGGCGCGTCCCCCTCCCGGCCCTCGAGCCGGACCCGCGCGGCCTGCTCCCCGAAGCGGACGAGCCTCGGCTCGGCCCGGGTGCGGGGCGAGAAGCCCTGCGCACCGACGTGGATCGCCTCGAGCAGGTTCGTCTTGCCGACGCCGTTCGGGCCGACGACGAGGACGAGGCCGGGCTCGAGGTCGAGGTCGAGGGAGGCGTAGGAGCGGAAGCCCGCTAGCGAGACCCGCGCGACGATCAGCCGGCCAGCCTGATCGGCATGATCAGGTACTTGAAGTCGTCGCCTTCGCCGTACATGAGCCCCGGGCGGAGCGGGCTGATGAGCTTCAGCCGCACCGTGTCGTCGATCACGGACTCGAGCCCATCGCGCAGGAACTCCGCGTTGAAGCCGATCTCCATCGCCTCGCCGCTGTAGTCGACCGGAAGCGACTCGCGCGCCTCCCCGACGTCCTGCGTCTGGGCCGAGACGGTCAGCTCCCCCTCCTCGAAGCGCAGGCGGAGCGGCGACTTCCGTTGTGCCAGGAGGCCCGTACGGCGCACGACGTCGAGGAGCTCCTCGCGGGGCAGCTGCACCTCGGCCTCGAACTGCTCCGGGAGGAGTTGGCGGTAGTTGGGGAACTGGCCGTCGATTCGGCGGGCAGTCAGCCAGACGCCGTCCGCGCCGAAGACGACCTGGTTCTCCTGGACGCCGACGTCGATCGTCTCCGCGTCCGCGGCGCCCGCGATGCGCGCGAGCTCCTGGAGCGCCCGGGCCGGCACGATCGCCTCAAGCTCGCGCCCGGGCCCCTTGGTCAGGTCGGTCTCCTTCACGCTCAGGCGGTAGGAGTCGGTCGCCGCCATGACGAGCTTCGCGCCCTCGAAGCGGACGAGGACCCCCGTGAGGACCGGGCGCGACTCGTCGCGCGACGCAGAGCGGCCGACACGCGCAATCGTGTCGAGAAAGGCCTCGCGGTCCACGGTGAACGCGCTCTCCGGCTCAATCTCCGGCAGGCGTGGGAAGTCCTCCGGCCCGTAGGTGTTGAGCTGGTACGAGGCCGACCCGCACGTCAGGCGCGCGACACCCTCGTCGGCACGATGCTCGAGCGTCACCTCGCCCGCGGACAGCAACCGGACGATGTCCACGAGCAGCCGACCGGGAACGACGACTGCTCCCTCCTCCTCGACGCGCGCCTCGAGAGAGTCGCGGATCGAGAGCTCCATATCGGTCGCGCTCAGGTGCAGCCGGCCGGCCGCCGAACGCACCATGATGCCACCGAGGATCTGGACGGTCGTGCGCGTCGACACGCCTCTGCCTACGACTTGGAGCTTCTCGGCAAGCTCCTCCTTTCCGCAAACAACCCTCATCGTGGTGAGGGCAACGGTATCCATGGATGTCATTTAAAGAAAATCCTTCGTTGTAGTCGTAGGCAGTGTGAAGAGCGGGGAAGACGGCGCGTTTCGGCTCGGGGAGCGGCCTCGGGCGGTGGAGAGCTTCTGGGGAGAACCAAGCTCTTCCCACAGGCGCGCAGCCGAGGTGCAAGCCGTCCCCAGTTGCGGCTTCTTCTCCACAGGCTTCGTCAACGGGCCTGCTTGATACGCGCCGTGAGCTCCTGCACCAGGTTGTAGACGTTGCGATCCTCCCGGATGAGCTTGGCGATCTTCGACGTCGCGTGAATCACGGTCGTGTGGTCGCGCCCGCCGAATTTCTTGCCGATCTTCGGGAGCGAGCTGTCCGTGAGCTCGCGGCAGAGGTACATCGCCACCTGGCGCGGATAGACGATGGACTGCGAGCGCCGGTCGCCGGTGAGCTCCTGGAGCGACATCCCGAAGCGCTCGACGACCGTCTGCTGGATCTGCTCCACGGAGATCTCGGGCATCTCCCCCTGCGGAAAGACGTCCTTCAGCACCTCCTGGGCGAGCTCGACGGTCATGGGGCGCCCGGTCAGCGAGGAGAAGGCGACGACGCGCGTGAGTGCGCCCTCGAGCTCGCGGATGTTCGTGGAGATCCGGCTCGCGACGAAGGTGAGCACCTGGGAGTCGGGCACGTGGATCGCGTCCGTCTTCACCTTCTTCCGCAGGATCGCGATGCGCGTCTCGAGGTCGGGCGGCTGGATGTCGGTGATGAGGCCCCACTCGAATCGAGAGCGCAGGCGCGACTCGAGCGTGGCGATCGCGCGCGGCGGGCGGTCGGAGGAGATCACGATCTGGCGGTTGGCCTCGTAGAGGCTGTTGAACGTGTGGAAGAACTCCTCCTGGATCCGCTCCTTGTTCTCGAAGAACTGGATGTCGTCGATCAGGAGGACGTCGTAGTGGCGGTAGCGCTGCTTGAAGCCCTCGATGCGCTTGTCACGGAGCGAGTTGATGAAGTCGTTCATGAACGTCTCGCTCGTCACGTAGCGGGCCGTCAGCGGGCCGGAGTGCTCGGTGACGTACGCGCCGATCGCCTGGAGGAGATGGGTCTTGCCGAGGCCGGTGCCGCCGTAGATGAAGAGCGGGTTGTACGCCTGCGCGGGCGCCTCGGCGACGGCCAGCGCGGCCGCGTGGGCAAAGCGGTTCGAGGACCCGATCACGAACGAGTCGAAGGTGTACTTCGGGTTCAGGCCCTCGGGCGAGCGCGGGGCCGGCGGCGGGCTCCGGAGCTCCTGGACCTGCTGGTGCTCGCGAACGGCCACCCGCACGGGGCGCTCGGCGCCGAGCGAGTCGCGCACCATCGCCTCGAGGAGCCCGCGGAAGTGCGCCTCGATCCAGTTGCGCGTGAAGTCGTTCGGGACGACGAGCACGAACCCCTCGCCGTCGAGGTCGCCGGCGGCGGCCTGCGAGAACCAGGTCGTGTAGGTGGAGTCGTTGAGAGCGTCGCGGAGACGGGCGGAAACGTCGCTCCAGAGAGCGTCCGCAGTCAACTCTGACGTCCGTTGCACGCCCTCGATCCGCTCCTTGGCCGTCGCCGGGAAGCGGCGATCTTAGCAACCTCCATGCGCGGGCAGCAATGCCGCGGCCTGGGGAAATCACGAGGGTAGAAAAGTGCTCCGGTGCAGGGATTTCAGCCTCTCCACACCGTTATCCACAGGTGTGGAAAGACGCCGCCTTCCGCTCTTCCATGCGCCTTCGGGGCTGTGGATTAGCGGTTCGTGCAACTAAGGTCGCCGGGCCTCGAGGCGGCTCCTCTATACTGGGCGCCCGGCCCCCTCGGGGCCTCTCCGACAGTCTTCTTCTCGTGAAGCGAACGTACCAGCCGAACGTGCGCCGGCGGAAGCGCCGGCACGGATTCAGGGCGCGGATGTCCACGCGCGCCGGCCGCGCGATCCTCAAGCGCCGCCGCGCCAAGGGCCGCAAGCGTCTCTCCGCCTGAGCGGAGTCGAGTGAGCGTCGCTCGCCTACACCTCGCTCCCGTGGGGGAAACCGTGTTTCCCCCAGGAGCCCCCTTCTTTGACCCAGTGGAGGAACCTCCCGGTTCCCCCACACCCCCTCCACGTCCTCATAGGCCAGAGGCTGGCCTATGAGCACGACCTCCACGGACGGAGCCCTCC
>JBOHAK010000400.1:0-4374 GCA_050697795.1 Gaiellaceae bacterium | reverse complement strand
CGCTGTCGGACAGGTAGGCGTTCCGCGAGCTGAGCGCGAGCCCGTCCTCGTCACGCGCTGTCGGAACGAGCCGGATCTCGACCTCCAGGTCGAGGTCGAGCGCCATCCGCTCGACGACCGCCGCCTGCTGCGCGTCCTTCTGGCCGAAGTACGCCCGCTGCGGCCGCACGATATTGAAGAGCTTGAGGCAGATCGTGGCGACGCCGCGGAAGTGCCCCGGGCGCGCCGCGCCCTCGAGCCCCTCGGCGGCGCGCTCCACGTCCACCCACGTCTGGAAGCCCTCGGGGTACATCTCCTCGTCGGAGGGGACGAAGAGCTGGTCGACACCCCAGGCCTCCGCCGCGCGGATGTCCCCCTGCTCGTCCCGCGGGTAGCCGTCGAGGTCCTCGCCGGCCCCGAACTGCGCCGGGTTGACGAAGATGCTCGCGACGACGACGTCGCACTCGGCCCTCGCCCGCAGGAGGAGCGCCTCGTGGCCGCCGTGGAGTGCGCCCATCGTGGGGACGAGGCCGACCACGCTGCCGGGGCGCGCTGCCAGCGCCGCCCGGAGGTCCGCGATCGTCCGCGAGGTCCTCACTGTGCCGCGACGGTCGCGGTCACCTCGGTGAGCGCCCGGTACATCGGCTCCAGGTCGGGCCTGCGCTCGTGGATGACCTCGAGATGGCGCTCCACGGTCTCCCAGTCCCCGCGCGTGAGCGGCCCCGTCAGCTCGAAGTCGTTGGCCATGGTCTGGCGCATGAGCGGGAGGAGGGCCTCCGGCGGCGCGCCGGCGGCGCGGAAGAGCTCGGACGCTGCCCAGTGGATGGTGACGAGGAAGCTCGAGGCGACCGCGGCCGCCGCATGGTAGAGCGGGTGCTCCTCGTCGTCGAGGACGAAGGCGTGCAGGCCGAGCAGGCGGGCGAGCTCGAACCCCGCCTCGACGGCCTCGTCGCTCTCGCCGCTCACCGCGCCCCAGGCCCCGGCGAGCTGCTCGGGCCCGCGGCTCGGGACGAACGTCTGCAGCGGGTGGAGGCTGAAGCGGCGCACGTGCGGAGCGAGCGCGTCGAGCGTCCGGGCGCCGCTCGTGTGGGCGATCCACGGGCCGGGTGGAACGTCGGCGGCGACCTCGGGAACTGCGCGGTCGGGGACGCACAGGAGGACGAGATCGGCGCCGGCCGTCTCGAGCTCCCGCCCCGTGACGTGCGTGGGGATCCGGTCCGCCAGGCGCGCGGCCACGGCGGAGCCGACGCGTCCCGCGCCGACGACACAGGCTGACGTGAATTCCATCGAAGGCTCCAGTTCCGTGGGGGATACCGGGCACGGGGGATTCTACCGGCGGGAGGGTGGGTCATACTCGGAGGCATGGCCGACGAGACCCCGCAGGCGCCCGAGGCCCAGGGCGAGAGCGCGGACGCCTTCATCGTCGAGCAGATGCGCGCCGGCGCCGACGAGGAGACGATCGTCGCGGGCCTCGTCGAGCGCGGGGCGGATCCCGCCCAGGCCCGCAGGCGCGTCGAGGTCGTCTACCCGCAGGTCATGCGCGCCGCCGAGGCAGAGGTCTTCGAGCCGCGCCTGCTCGTGCCCGCCGTCCTCGCTGGGCTCGCGGCGGCCGTCGCGGGCGGAATCGGCTGGGCGCTGATCGCGGTGACGACCGACTACGAGATCGGGTTCGCGGCGCTCGGCATCGGGATTCTCGCCGGCTACGCGGTCGTCCTCGCCACGCGGGGGCGCAAGGGCCTCCCTCTCCAGGTCGCGGCCGTCGTCTCGAGCCTGCTCGGCATCGCGCTCGGCAAGTACTTCGCCTACGTCTGGGAGTTGAAGGACGCTGTCCGGGCGGAGTTCGGGGACGAGGCCGCCGACTCGGTCGGCTTCCTCGACTCGGAGGTCATCGACCTGTTCGTGGAGGACGCCGATCGCGTCTTCGGCGGCTACGACCTCCTCTGGGCGGCCTTCGCCGTGTACGCGGCGTGGCGGATCCCACGAGCCATGGGGATCCGCGCCAGGCGCGGGCCGATCTCCGGCGTTTGACCCGAGCCGGGTCGCTAGCCTTACGGGGATGGCGGAGAAGGTTCAGAAGTCCGAGCAGGAGTGGCGTGCGGAGTTGACGCCCGAGCAGTACCGCGTGCTCCGCGAGCACGGCACCGAGCGCGCGTTCACGGGCGCCTACCACGACGCGAAGGAGCCAGGCGTGTACCGCTGCGCCGCCTGCGGCGCTGAGCTCTTCCGCTCCGAGACGAAGTACGACTCCGGCACCGGCTGGCCGAGCTTCTACGAGCCGGCGGCCGACGACGCCGTCGAGACCGAGCGCGACTGGGCGCTCGTCCTCCCGCGCACCGAGGTCCGCTGTTCCTCGTGCGGAGGACACCTCGGCCATGTCTTCGGCGACGGGCCGGCGCCGACCGGCCTCCGCTACTGCATCAACTCGGCCGCGCTCGACCTCGAGCGCAGGGAAGGAGACACGGAATGACGGAGAAGGCGACGTTCGGCGCGGGCTGCTTCTGGGGCGTGGAGGTGGACTTCCGCAACGTCCCGGGCGTCAAGGACGCCGCGGTCGGCTAGTACCGCTCTGCGATCTTCTTCCACACGCCCGAGCAGCAGGAGCAGGCGCTCGCCTCGAAGGCCCGCGTGCAGACGCGTCGCGACCGGCCGGTCGTCACCGAGGTCGAGCCGGCAACGGACTTCTGGCGCGCCGAGGACTACCACCAGCAGTACCTGGTGAAGCGCGGCCGCGCGAGCTGCCTCATCTAGCCGAGGGGCATCCGGGCGCGCCCGGCGCTCCGGTTTGCGATGCGTCCGGGGACCTGCCTACACTCCGTCGGCGATGCCGATCTACGAGTTCGTGTGCATGGAGTGCGAGTCGCACTTCGAGGAGCTCGTCGGGGTGCGGGCCGCAGACCCGCCCTGTCCCGACTGCGGCGCCTCGAGGGTCGCCCGCCAGCTCTCCGTGTTCGCGGCTCACGGCACCGCCGAGCAGCCGAGCTTCGGCGGATCCGGAGGCGGTTGTTGCGGCGGGAGCTGTGGCTGCGGAGCCTGACGCCCTGAGCCGCCGCGCGGCGCTCGAAGCCCACGCGGCCGACACGTCCGCCTGCACGCGCTGCCGCCTGGCCGAGGGCCGGACCCAGGTCGTCTACGGCGTCGGCGACCCCGACGCCGACCTGATGTTCGTCGGTGAGGCGCCAGGGTTCCACGAGGACAAGCAGGGCTACCCGTTCGTCGGGTCGGCCGGGAAGCTCCTCGACAAGCTGCTCGAGGGCATCGGCCTGTCCCGGAGGGACGTGTACATCTCCAATGTCCTGATGTGCCGACCGCCCGGAAACCGCGATCCGCAGCCCGACGAGATCGAGGCCTGCGAGAGCCACCTCTTTCGAAAGCTGGAGCTGATCCAGCCGAAGCTCGTCGCGACGCTAGGCAACTTCGCCACGAAGCTCCTCTCGGGGAAGCCGGCCGGGATCACGCGCGTCCACGGGCGACCGCAGGAGGCGCTCGTCGGCGGCCGCACGGTGACGCTCTACCCGATCTACCACCCGGCCGCGGCGCTTTACACGCCCGCGATGCTCAAGACGCTCGAGGAGGACTTCGCGCGCATCCCGGCACTGCTCGCCGGACCGGCGGCTATGCCCACGCCGGTTCCCGAGGCGCAGGTGATCCGCTTCCCGGCCCTGTCGGTTCCGGCCGCGGCCGGGGCCCCGCCGGACGAGCAGCTCGGGCTCTTCTAGAGGACCCGGTGAGGATCGCGGTGATCGGACGCGGCAACGTCGGCGGCGGGCTCGCACGGCGCTGGCGGGACGCCGGTCACGACGTGCAGGAGGTCGGACGGGACGGCGGGGACGTATCCGGGTCCGAGGCGGTGCTGCTCGCGGTGCCGTCCGCTGCGATCGCGGACGCCCTCGCGTCGGTGAGCGGCCTCGGCGGCGTCCCGGTGGTCGACGCGACGAACGCGACGCGCGGCCGGCCGGAGGGGTTCGACTCGCTGGCCGAGTACGTGCGCTCCCTGACGGGCGGTCCGGTGGCCAAGGCGTTCAACTCGAACTTCGCCACGCTCTACGACCGCCTCGGCGAGGCGCGCACGAAGCCGACGATGGTCTACGCGGCCGACGAGGGGGCGCGCGAGGTGACCGAGCGGCTGATCGCCGACGCCGGCTACGAGCCGGTCAGCGCGGGCGGCCTCGAGGCGGCGCGAGCCGTCGAGGACTTCCTGGCCGTCATCTTCGCGGTCTCGCGGGCGGGCCTGGGCCCGTTCGTCTACCGCTTCGCGCCTCCCGAGACGCTCTAGCTAGGCTTGGCGCATGGTCGAGCTCGAGTCGTCCTCGCCCGAGGAGACCGAGCGCATCGCTGCCGCCGTCGCGAGCCGGCTCGCCGCCGGGGACGTGGTCACCGTCGCCGGGGAACTCGGAG
>JBOHAK010000399.1:0-1815 GCA_050697795.1 Gaiellaceae bacterium | reverse complement strand
GAGAACCAGCGGCGGCGCTGCTCCGAGGAGCCGTGCGTCCACGTCTCCGGGTTCACCTGGCCCTGCGTCCGCTCCTGGATGCGGTCGTCGCCGATCGCCGTGGCCGCGTCGAGCCCCTCGTTGATGTCGGCCTGCGTGAGCTCTTCGATGACGCCCGTCTCGACGGCGTTCGCGGCCCAGACGCCCGCGTAGCAGTCCGCCTGGAGCTCGGAGCGGACCGCGCGGCTCTCGGGGCCCTGGCGGTCGCCCCCGATGCTCTCGAGGACGCCGAGCTGGTTCTGCACGTGGTGGCCGTACTCGTGCGCGATCACGTAGGCCTGCGCGAACGGCCCGCCGCCGGCGCCGAAGCGTGACTGCAGCTCGTCGAAGAAGCCGAGGTCGATGTAGACCTGCTGGTCGGCCGGGCAGTAGAACGGCCCGACCTGGGAGCTCGCGAAGCCGCAACCGGTCTGCACCTGGTCGGTGAAGAAGACGGTGTCGGCGAGGGGGTACCGCTCGCCGCTGCGCTCGAAGACGCCGCTCCAGAACTCCTGGGTGCTGTTGACGACGCCGACGATTCGGCAGTCCTGCCGCTCGTTCGCGTCGGCGCCCGTCCGGCACTCCTCCGAGACCTCGCTGGGGGCGTCGCCCTGGCCGACCTGCTGGCCCTCGAGCGGCCCCAGCTGCCCGAGCCCGCCGCCGCCCGAGAGGAGCGAGATCAGGAGGTAGACGACGAGGACGCCGACCCCCAGCCCCCCGCCGCCCAGCGCGAGCCCGCCGCCGCCGCCCATGCGACGGCCGCGGACGTCAGTCACCTGGCCCGGGTCGAGCCGGGCCCGCCGCCGGAAGCGCATGCGCGCATCATTTCCGCTGGCGGGGGACTGTGAAACGCCGGTGGGCGTACGGGCGGCGCTACGCTGACGGGTATGGCCCACCGGGACGCATTCGTCGTCGCCGGCCGCGAGTTCGGCTCGCGGCTCCTGACCGGCACCGGCAAGTACGACTCCTTCGAGACGATGCGGGAGGCGCTCGCCGCATCCGGCTCGGAGATCGTCACCGTGGCGGTCCGCCGCATCGACCTCGACTCGCCCGACGGGGACATCACCGACTTTCTGCCGGAGGACGTGCTCCTGCTTCCGAACACGTCGGGCTGCGAGACGGCGGAGGAGGCCGTGCGGACGGCGCGGCTCGCGCGGGCGGGCGGTCTTCCCGACTGGATCAAGCTCGAGGTCATCCCCGACCCGCGCTACCTCCTGCCGGACCCCGTCGAGACGCTCCGGGCCGCGGCCGAGCTCGTGGAGGACGGGTTCACGGTGCTGCCCTACGTGCTCCCCGACCCGGTGCTCCAGAAGAAGCTCGAGGAGGTCGGCTGCGCGACCGTCATGCCGCTCGCCGCGCCGATCGGGAGCGGCCGCGGGCTCAAGCTCCGCGACGCGATCCGGATCATGGTCGAGCAGGCCGAGGTGCCGCTCGTCGTCGACGCCGGCCTCGGGTCGCCGTCGCACGCCGCCGAGGCGATGGAGATGGGCGCCGACGCTGTCCTCGTCAACTCGGCCATCGCGGGCGCCGAGGATCCCGTCGCGATGGCGAGGGCGTTCGGGCTCGCGGTCGAGGCGGGCCGCATGGCCTTCCACGCCGGCGTCATCGAGGAGCGCGAGCAGGCGGCGGCGTCGAGCCCGCTCGCCGGCGCCCTCCACCAGCCGTGAGCGCCAGCATCAGCCTCAACGGGCGCGACCAGCCGGTCGAGCACGGCGAGACCGTCGCCGGCCTCCTCGAGCGCCTCGGCTTCGGCCGCGGCTACGCGCTCGTGGAGCGGAACGGCGAGCCCGTCGAGCG
>JBOHAK010000398.1:0-3415 GCA_050697795.1 Gaiellaceae bacterium | reverse complement strand
CGCGGGACGTCCATGAGCAGCTCCCAGGCCCGCTCGGGCGGCGCGTCCACCTCGAACGAGTTCTCGAGCCTCACCGCGTGAGGGCCTCTTCCGGCTTGGGCCTGGCCGTGCGCATGACCTGAACGATCTCGGCGGCGATCGCGACGGCGACCTCCTGCGGCGAGCGGGACCCGATCCTGAGGCCGATCGGCGCGTGAATGCGAGCCATCTCCTCGTCCGTGACGCCCTCCGCGCGGAGCCGCTCCGCCCGGTCTGCATTCGTCCGGCGGCTGCCCATCGCACCGATGTAGCCGGCCCGGGTCTCGAGCGCCACCTTGAGCGCGGGCACGTCGAACTTGTGGTCGTGGGTGAGGATGCAGATCGCCGTGCGCTCGTCCACGGGCGCCTCCTGGAGGAAGCGGTCGGGCCACTCGACGACGAGCTCGTCGACGTCCGGGAAGCGCTCGCGCGTCACGAAGCGGGCGCGCGCGTCGCAGACGGTGACGCGGTAGCCGAGGAAGCGGCCGATCGAGGCGAGCGCGGCGGCGTGGTCGACGGCGCCGAAGACGTACATGTTCGGCCGGGGCGCGAACGAGGAGACGAACAGCTGACCCTCCGGCGTCTCCACGATCCCGGTCTCGGCGCGGGCCAGAAGGTCCGCGGCCGGCCCGTCGTCCTCCGGGCCGACGAGGCGCTTGGCGCCGATCTGCTCGCCGGAGATGCGGGTCTCGAGGGCGATCGGGCGCTCCTCGCGCACCGCTTCGGCGAGCGGCGCCACGAGGGCCGGGTCGAGCGTATCCACGAAGATGTGCACGGTGCCTCCGCACGGCAGACCGACCTCGAAGGCCTCCTCGTCGGCGATGCCGTACGTCTTGAGGCGCGGCCCCTCGCCGGCGAGCACCTCGCGGGCCTCGCCGTAGACGGCGGGCTCCACGCAGCCGCCCGTGACGGAGCCGACGACGGTGCCGTCGGCGTCGACGGCCAGCACGGCTCCGGGCTCGCGCGGCGCGGAGCGCTCGGTCGCGACGACGGTCGCGGTCGCGACCCGCGTCCCGGCCTGCGCCCAGCGCTCGAGGGTCTCGAGAACGTCTCTCACGGCGCTCTCGTGCCAGCGTACCGTTCCGGCTCGGCCTCGAAGCGGGCCCTGCAGTGCGCCGAGCAGAAGACCATGGTCACGCCTTCGTGGACGACGCGCTCCGCCGCGGCCTCGACCGCCACGGTCATCCCGCAGACGGGGTCGACCGCCTCCTGCGGGACGGGGCTCTCGTCGGGCCGCGTGTGGCGCCAGGCGACGAGCTCGGCGAGGATGGCCACGGCGATCTCCTCCTGGGAGGAGGGGCCCAGGTCGAGCCCGGCGGGGGCGCGCACGCGCAGCACGTCCTCCTCCTCGAGTCCGCGGGCGCGCAGGGCGGCGAGCACGCTCCCGGCGCGGCGCGCGCTCGCCACGAGGCCGATGTAGCCGGCGCCCGAGGCGAGCGCCGCGGCGAGTATGTCCTCGTCGCCGTGCCCCCTCGTGGCGAAGACGACCGCGTCCGCGCCCTCGACGCCGTCACGGCGTACCCGCCAGCCGACGACCCGTGCGAGCTCGGCCAGCGTGCGGGCGGCCGGGCTCTCGCCCACGATCGCCAGGAGCGGCGAGGGCAGCACCGGCTCGATCAGCACCTCCACGACTCCCTCGGAGGCGCATCCGCCCTCCATGCGGGCGACGCGCGACTCGCCGTCGGCGAGCGCGCGAAGCGCCTCGCGCACCACGGTCGGCTCGGAGCAGGAGCCGCCGATCCAGCCCGTGACGCGGCCGTCGGGTGTGACGAGCGCGCGGTCGCCCCGCCGCGTGGAGGCGGGGCGCACCACTGACAGGACGGTGGCGAGCGCGTAGGGCCTCCCTTCCGACGCGAGCCGGCCGGCCTCGATCAGGACCTCCGCCGGGTTCATGCCACGCCTGTCCAACGCGGCCCCGTCCCGGTGCCAGGCACCGTGACGTGTCTTCCGCAGCCTCGTCCTCGGCCGGAAGACCAGGCGGGAAGCCGGTTCGGGCGG
Organism: Gaiellaceae bacterium; assembly: GCA_050697795.1. GTDB lineage: Bacteria > Actinomycetota > Thermoleophilia > Gaiellales > Gaiellaceae > JAIBJN01. Next base: position 1,399 of record JBOHAK010000398.1, on the reverse strand, counting down.
CCGTTGCCCGCAGGCGCACCGGCCCGCAGGGCGGCCCCGAAGGGGCGCGTCCTGGTGCCAGGCACCAAGGCACGTCCGCGGGAGACAGGCCGGGTGTCCCTCACTCCGCCAGGCCCACCTCGTTCAGCGCCGCCCACACCTTGTCCGGCGTGACGGGCATCTCGAAGTTGCGGACGCCCGCGTGGGCGAGCGCGTCCACGACCGCGTTCACGTAGGCGGCCGGCGAGCCCACGGTGGCCGACTCGCCGACGCCCTTCGCACCCAGCGGGTGGTGCGGCGACGGCGTCACCGTCTCGCCCAGTTCGAACGCGGGCGTCTCCCACGAGGTCGGGAGCAGGTAGTCCATGAAGTTGGTGCCGATGCAGTTGCCGTCCTCGTCGAAGGTGATGAGCTCCATGGCGGCGATGCCGTAGCCCTCGGCGAGGCCGCCCATGAGCTGTCCCTCGACGATCATCGGGTTGATGCGGACGCCGCAGTCGTCCACGGCGACGACGCGCTGCACCTTCCAGGCGCCGGTCCCGCGGTCGATCTCGACGACGACGGCGTACGTCCCGAACGGGTAGGTCATGTTCGGCGGGTCGTAGTAGTGGACGCCCTCGAGGCCCACCTCCATCCCCTCCGGGACGTCCGTGTACGCCGCGAAGGCGACGTCCTGGATCGACTTCGACTTCTCCGGCGCACCCTTGACGCTGAACCGGCCGGCCTCCCACTCGAGGTCGTCCGGCGAGGCCTCGAGCAGGTGCGCGGCGATCGACGTTGCCTTCTCCCGGATCTTGCGCGCCACCATCGCGGTCGCGGCCCCGGAGACCGGCGTCGAACGGCTCGCGTACGTGCCGAGCCCGTACGGGGTGTGGTCGGTGTCGCCCTCCTGCACCTCGACGTCCTCCGGCTGGAGCCCCAGCTCCTCGGCGACGATCTGCGCGAACGTCGTCTCGTGCCCCTGACCCTGCGACTTGACGCTGAGCTTGAGCACGGCCTTGCCGGTCGGGTGGATGCGGAGCTCGGCGCCGTCGTTCATGCGCAGGCCGGCGATGTCGTAGTCCTTCCCCTTGCCGGCGCCGAGGACCTCGGTGAAGGAGGCGATGCCGATCCCGAGCAGCCGCCCTTCCTCGCGCGCCTCTTCCTGCTTGCGACGCAGGTCGTCATAGCCGAGCATCTCGAGCGCCTTGTCCATGGCGGCGCCGTAGTCGCCCGAGTCGTACTCGAACCCGGTCGCGGATTTGTAGGGGAACTGCTCCGGCCTGACGAAGTTCGTCCTGCGGAACTCGGCCGGGTCGACGCCGAGCTCGTACGACGCCGTCTGGACGAGGCGCTCGATCAGGTACGAGGCCTCGGTGACGCGGAAGGAGCAGCGGTAGGCCACGCCGCCGGGCGCCTTGTTCGTGTACGCGCCCTCGGT
>JBOHAK010000397.1:0-2123 GCA_050697795.1 Gaiellaceae bacterium | reverse complement strand
GCACTACACCTATCGGCACTGTGGCGCGCCCGACGACATCATCTTCACCGAGGCGCTGTTTGCCGGCACGCCCGGCGATCCCGCCGCCATCGCCGCCGACATGGAGGACGGCGAGGCCCGGCGTCCCGTTGGCGCGCGCGAGGGCGACCGGCAGGCAGTCCGCGGCCAGCAGCATGAGGCCGCGCCCCGGCTCGTCGGTCCAGAGGCCGTCGCAGCGCTCGAGCGGCGTCCCCGGCCGTGCGACCCCGCGCCCGTCGGCCCTTGCGACGTCCGCCCCGTGCACCTGCCAGGCCATCGTGGCCGTGTCCGGATCGACGCCCACCGTCTCGGCCAAGCGGCGGCGGTTCTCGACCACGCGATCAGGTTGGTCCTCCGTGAGGATGCCGAGGTTGAGCGACGCGTACGGGCCGTCGCTCACGCCGCCGAGGCGGGTAGAGAACGCCACGCGGTACGTCGCGCCGAGGTCGGACTCGAAGAGCTTCACGGCGCCTCGATCAGCTCCCGCGCGGCGGCGAGCTCGGCCGCGCGGCCGTCGAGCTCGCCGTTGAGCTTGCGCCGCAGGATCTCCTCGAGCACCGCGCCGACGCGGGGCGACTCCGTGAGCCCGAGCTCGGCGAGGTCGCCGCCCGAGATCTCCAGGTGCACGGCGCGGAGCTCCTCGAAGTAGCGCTCCAGACGGGAGCGCGCGGGCTCCTCCGCTCCGGCGAGCGCGAAGAGGACGCCGTCCGGGTCGTGCGGCTCGGCGAGGGCGCGGAGCGCCGCCGGCTCGTCGGTGGCCGCGGCGAGCTCCCGCAGGCGCGGGCCGACGGTGACCGCGTCGGCGATCAGGTCGGCGTCGCGACGGCGGAGCTTCAGCCGCCCGAACCAGTCGTAGAGCTCGTCGGGCGTCAGCCGACGAGCGAGCGCCGCGAGCCGGAGGCGCCAGGCGGGCGCCTCGGGCGCCAGCCGCTCGCGGAGCGCGTCGAGCTCCGCCACCAGCGTCACAGCCTCCTCGCCCGCGGCGAGGTGCTGATGCACGGCGTGATCGAGGCGGAGCTCGTCGAGGCGGCGGAGCGAGTCGCCGACCTCCCGCTCCGAGAGCAGCGCCTGGAGCTCGTCGCGCAGGCGCGCCGACGAGAGCTCGCCGACGAGCTCCATCTCGACGCAGGCCCGGGCCAGGCCGAGCGTGTGGGCGTCCATGCGGAAGCCGTACCGGTTCTCGTACCGGATCGCGCGGAAGAGCCGGGTGGGGTCGTCGATGAACGAGAGGTTGTGGAGCACCCGGATCACGCCGGCCTCGAGGTCGCCGAGACCCCCGAAGAAGTCGACGAGGCGGCCGAAGTCCTCCCCCTTCAGCGACACGGCCATGGCGTTGATGGTGAAGTCGCGCCGGTAGAGGTCCTGGCGGATCGAGGCCTGCTCCACCGCCGGCAGCGCGCCGGGGTAGTCGTAGAACTCGGTGCGCGAGGTAGCGACGTCGACGCGGCCGCCGTCGTGGACGACGATCGCCGTGCCGAACTTGTCGTGCGGGACGACGCGGCCGCCGAGCGCCTGCGCGAGCGCCCGCCCGAAGGCGATGCCGTCGCCCTCGACGGCGATGTCGACGTCGAAGCTCGGCTCGTCCATGAGCAGGTCGCGCACGGCGCCGCCCACGAGGTAGACGCCCTCGAACCCCTCCCCCACCGCCTGCGCGGCCTCGAAGACCTCCTCGAGCCCCGGGAGTGCGAGCAGCCGCTCGCCAAGCTCGGGGCCCGGAGGAGGGGCCGGCTCGGCCAGCGGCTCGCCGAGCGCGTGCAGGAGATCGGTCCGCGCGACGACGCCGACGACCTTGTCGCCGCGCATCACGGCGACCCGTCCCGCGTCCGACGTGCGGAAGAGGCGCGTCAGCTCGGGCAGGGGCAGGTCCTCCTCGCAGGTCGCCACGTCGGAGCTCATGACGCTCTTCACGGGCGCGTGCGAGAGGCCGTGGCCGATCGCCTGGTCGAGGCTCTCGCGCGCGACCAGGCCGACGAGCCGCTCGTCCTCGGCGACGAGGATGCCGCTCTGGCGGTGGCGCTGGCATTCGACCATCGCGTGCGCCACCGTCTCCTCGGGCGCGACAGAGCGCGGCGGCGACGACATGACGTCGGCCACTCGCACGGGCG
>JBOHAK010000396.1:0-3512 GCA_050697795.1 Gaiellaceae bacterium | reverse complement strand
CTGCCCGGCGCGGGAGCGGCCGGCGGTCTCGGGGCCGCCCTCGCGGCGTTCGGCGCGACGCTCGTCCCGGGCGCCGAGCTCGTGCTCGAGACGGTGGGCTTCGGGCCGCGGATCCGGGGCGCGCAGCTCGTCGTCACCGGCGAGGGCGTGGTCGACCGCACGTCGGGGGAAGGAAAGGCGACCGGTGCCGTCCTGCGCGTCTGCCGCGAGGAAGGAGTCCGCTGCGCGGTCTTCGGCGGCCGCGTCGCCGGGGCGCTGCCGGGCGCCGAGCTGCACGAGCTGTCGGGCGACCCGTTGCGTGCCGTGGAGGATCTCGAGGCACTCGGCGAGGCCCTCGCCCGGGGCCTCGCCGTCAGCTGAGCTGGGTTCCTAGCCGGTGCCCGGGGGAGTGCGGTTCTCGCTCTCGAGCGATTCGCGCTCGGCCGCCACTCGCTCCTCCGCCTGGGCGACGTCGGAGGGCTGGGGCTCGGGCTCGAACGGCGCTTCCGGGGTCGCCGGCGCGGCGGGAGCCTCGGGTGCCTTCTCCTCGCGGCCCAGCAGCTTGTTCAACCAACCCATTACTTACCTCCCTTTTGGGCGGCAGCATAGAGCGGGTCGTCAAGATTCGCCGGAGGCGAGGAACCCGAGCAGGAGGGGGTTGAGCTCGTCGGGCCGCTCGAGGCCCGGGAGATGCGCGGTGTCGAGCACGACCAGGCGGGCGCCCGGGATCCCGGCGGCCAGGCGGTCGGCGATCGCGACGAAGTCCGCCACGTCGTGCGCCCCTGCGACGACGAGCGTGGGCACGGCGACCTCGCCGAGCCTCGTCGCGGCCGGAGGGTCCGTCCAGCGCACCGGCCCGGGCGGCGGTGAGCCCTCGTACGCGGCGAGCATCGTCTCGAACGCCCGCCGCTGGCCCTGCGCGACGAGCTCCCGCGCCGCCGGGAGAACGGGAGCGGCGTCCCGGCCGGGGCCGTCCAGCCACGTGCGCAGGTTGAGCTCCACGGCCTCGTCGAGCTTCCCCGCGTCGAGGAGCGCGTCCTCGGCCTCGTCGAGGGCCTCGAGCTCGGCCGACGGCTCGTGCCCGCCGAGCGCCGAGGCGACGAGGACGAGCGCCCGCGTCCGCCCGGGGTGCTCGAGGGCGAACTCGAGCGCGATCTTGCCGCCGAAGGAGTTGCCGACGACGGCCGCGCGCTCGATCCCGAGGTGGTCGAGGAGCGCGGCGAGGTCGTCCACGTAGGAGAAGGGCCCGCCGGGCAGCGGCGACTCCCCGTAGCCGCGGAGGTCGTAGCGGACGACGAGGTGCCGCTCGGCGAGCGCCCCGACCTGGCCGTCCCAGAGCCTGCGGTCGCCGACGGCCGCGTGGAGGAGGACGACGGGCAACCCGTCGCCGGCGGTGTCGTAGGCGATCTCCGTGCCGTTGAGGCGCGCCGAGCTCAGCTCGACTGGGACTGGGCGTCGCGGAGGCGCCCCGCCAGCGTCTGCAGGAGCGCCCAGGCCACCTTCGGGTGCTCCTCGACGAAGGGGCGGAACTCCCAGGGGGTAAGCCCGTAGCAGAGAAGATCGGTCGTCGCGGTGATCGAGGCGGAGCGCACGCCCGTGTCGATCAGGGCGATCTCGCCGAAGAAGTCGCCCGGGCCGAGCGAGGCGCGGTGCTCGCCTCCGACGGCGACGTCGGCGTTGCCCTCGGCGATGACGAAGAAGCCGGCGCCGCCCGCCCCCTCGGACGTCACGTCGGCGCCCTCCGGGAAGCGGCGCTCGTGCATCTGCCGCCCGAGCTGCTCGAGCTCGCGCTGCTCGAGCTCGGCGAAGAGCGGGACACCTTGCAGCGTTTCGACGGGTGCGCTCATCGCGCGGGATCATATCGACGGGAGGTCCGCGGGCACGCGCGGCGAACTGAGGAGGCCGTGCGCACCCAGGCCGCTCTCTACGAGGAGATCGACCTCGAGCTCTCCTGGTCGGAGACCGAGCTGCCCGAGCGTGAGCGGACGAAGCACGTCCACCGGCTGCATCCCTACCTCGGCAAGTACGTCCCGCAGCTCGTCGAGGCCTTCCTGCGCCGGTACGGGCGGCCGGGCGGGCTCGTCTGGGATCCATTCGCCGGCTCGGGCACGACGCTCGTCGAGGCGAACGCCTTCGGAGCCCGCGCCGCGGGCTGCGACGTCTCGGCGTTCAACTGCCTGCTCGCCCGCGTGAAGACCGCCGAGTACGAGGGCGAGGCGCTGCTCGCGGACGTCGTGGCGCTCGCCGAGGCCGGCGAGGCCGTCGAGCGCGAGGCGCCCTCCCCCTACCTCTCCGCGTGGTACGCGCCGCGGGCGCTCGACGAGCTGCTCGCCTTCCGCGACCGCATTCCCGGCACCTCGTATCCCGACCTGTGGCGCGTCGTCCTGTCGCGTGCCGCCCGCTCGGCCCGGCTCGCGCGCCACTTCGACCTCGACTTCCCGGCGGAGCCGGTGCGCGGCGAGTACGCCTGCTACAAGCACCGCCGTCTCTGCCGGCCGGTGGAGGAGGCTGACAAGTTCCTGCGCCGCTACGTCCGCGACGCCGTCCAGCGGGTGCTCGAGTTCGCGGGGGTGCGGCGGTGCGCCGAGGCGACCGTGCTCCACGGCGACGCGCGCGCTCTCGACCCGCCCGGCCCGGTCGACCTCGTCGTCACGTCCCCGCCCTACCCGGGGCTCATCGACTACCACGAGCAGCATGTCTACGCCTTCGAGCTCCTCGGTCTCGAGCGCCGCGACGACGACGAGATCGGGCGCGGCGTCGCCGGCTACTGCGACGGGGTCGCCGCCGTCCTGCGGCGTGCGGCGGCGGCGCTCCGGCCCGGCGGCCGGGTGGTCGTCGTCGTCAACGACAGGCGCGGGCTCTACGACGGGGTCCTGGACGCCGCCGGGCTCCGGCTCGAGGACCGGATGCTCCGGCACGTCAACCGCCGCACGGGCCGGCGCAAGGGCGAGTACTTCGAAGAGGTCCTGGTCGCCGTCCCCGCGCGCCGGCGTCCGCGAGCCGCTACGACTCGGGCTTGACGGCCTCCGCCCGGCGCGCGAGCTCCTCGATCTTCCCCTCCGCCGCGTCGAGCTTGCCGACGCAGAGCCGGTAGAGCTCCTCGCCGCGCTCCCAGAGGCGCACTGCCTCCTCGAGGTCGGCGCGCCCGCTCTCGAGCTCGGCGACGATGCGCTCGAGCTCGGCCCGGGCCTGCTCGAAGGTCGGCTCGGCGTTCAGGGTGTCGTCTCCTCCACGCGGGCGCCGAAGACGCCCTCCGCCAGCTCGACGTCGACGCGCTCGCCGGGGGACAGGCCCTCCGCGGCGCGCACGATGCCCTGCTCGCTCCGAACGATGGCGTACCCGCGGGCGAGCGTCGCCCGCGGCGAGAGAGCCCGGAGCCGGCCGGCGAGCCCCTCCAGCGCGGCGCGCTTGCGCTCGGCGAGGAGGGTGGGAGCGCGGGTCAGGTGCGCGCGGTCCGTGGCGAGGGACTGGCGGGCGCGCTCGAGGAGCCGCCTCGTGTCGCGGGCGAGGGCGCCGTGCAGGCGGTCGAGGTG
>JBOHAK010000395.1:0-6125 GCA_050697795.1 Gaiellaceae bacterium | reverse complement strand
GCGCGAGCGCGGCAAAGCCCACTGCAATCTGAACCAATCGTCTCTTCATGTCCCTCCTTTCGACCGCCTTGCAGATCCGGAAGCGACGCTAATCGACGAACGTGAGATGACGATGAACGGCGCCGAGGACGGCGTTGTCGTCGCTCGCCACATCGCGGGCGGTGACGCAGAAACCTGGGAAGTGCTCGCCAAGGGCCGCTGCTGCAGGAGCTCAACGCCGAGGGCACCTCGATCGTCGTGATCACGCACGAGCACGAGGTCGCCAACGCCATGACCCGCCAGGTCACGATGCGGGACGGTCTGGTCGAGAGCGACAGCGGGGGAAGGGGTGCGCGATGGAGCTGACTCGGAGCCGTCTCCTTCCGTCCGACATTCTTCGGGTCGGCTCCATCGGCCTCCGCACGCGGCGCCTGCGCGCTGCCCTCTCCGCGGTCGGGATCGCGATCGGCATCGCCTCCATGGTCGCCGTACTCGGGATCTCCGAGTCGAGCAAGGCCGACCTGCTCGCCCAGCTCGACAAGCTGGGGACGAACCTCCTCACGGTCACGCCCGGCCAGTCCCTCTTCGGCGAGGACTCGACCCTCCCCGAGGAGGCGCCGCAGATGATCGCTCGGGTTGGCCCCGTCGAGCAAGTGGCCTCCGTGCGGACCACGGAGGGAACCGTGCGGCGCACTCCCTACGTTCCGTCGAGCCAGACAAGCGGCGTTGCGGTGCTCGCCTCCGACACCAACCTGCTCGCGACCCTGAACGGCAGGGTCGAGGAGGGTGTCTTCCTGAACGAGGCAACCATTAACTATCCGGTCGTAGTCCTCGGCTCGGTCGCCGCCGAGCGTCTCGCGATCACGGGCGTGGACGGGGGCCGCCTCCTCTACATCGGCGGCCATTGGTTCAGCGTCGTCGGCATCCTCGATCCGCTGCCGCTCGCGCCGGAGATCGATCGCGCCGCGCTCGTCGGCTTCCCTATGGCCGAAGCGCTTCTCGGCGCGGGCGGCGACGCCTCCACCGTCCACGTGCGCGCGAACCCCGACACAATCGACGACGTCCGCGCCGTGCTGCCCGCGACTGCCAAGCCCGCGAATCCCGAGGAGGTGGAGGTGAGCCGGCCCTCCGACGTCATCGAGGCGCGTGCCGCGGCCGAGACCGCCTACACGTCCCTCTTCCTCGGCCTTGGTGCGGTCGCTCTCCTCGTCGGCGGGGTAGGCATCGCCAACGCGATGGTCATCTCGGTGCTCGAGCGCCGCTCCGAGATCGGCCTGCGTCGCGCGCTCGGCGCAGGCAAACGGCACATCTCGACCCAGTTCCTGACCGAATCGCTTCTCCTCGCCGGCCTGGGCGGGCTCGCGGGCGCCGCTATCGGGGTGCTGATCACGGTCGGCTACGCGTGGAGCCGCGGCTGGGGGATCGCCGTTCCTGCCTACGCGCCCATCGGCGGCGTCGTCGCCGCGATCCTGATCGGTGCCGTGGCGGGCCTCTATCCCGCTATCCGGGCGGCGCGCCTCTCACCGACAGAAGCCCTGCGGACCGTTTAGTGCCTGAGGCCTCCCGCTGCACCACGTGCAGTGGTCGAAGTAACCGCCGCAGCGTTCACTCCTTAGTAAACGTGCCGTCCCTTCGCCGTTGTCGATGCTGACATCGGAAAGGCAAGTGGGCCTCGAGCTTACTCAGCCGGAAATCCGCTTGAAGAGCGGGCTTCGGGGTGAAAGCGGAGGGGGAGGGATTCGAACCCTCGAGAGGCCAGTAACCTCTAACGGTTTTCGAGACCGCTACGAATATGCTGATTTACAGGTATTTTTGTTGTCGTGGCGCCAGCGCGAAGGTTGCCTGTGCAGCGATCAGAGGGAGGATCGAGCGCCACGTCAGCCCGAGGCAAACGCGGACCAACGCTTGACGCACATCCGGTCGCCACATCACTGCGCCGGGTCCTGCTGTCCTGAGGTGTTGCTCGTCGAATGAGAGGAATACGCTCCGGGGGCGGCGTGGACCCGATCCCCAGCCGTCCCAGCCTGCCTCCCGGCTACGGGATCGAGAAGGCGACGGGCGCTCCTGGGGAGCGACTTCCGTGGAGCCAGGTAGCCGAGTGGCTCGCTACCGCGCGCAACTACTGGGTGTGCACGACCCGTCCTGACGGGCGACCCCATGCGAAGCCCGTCTGGGGGATATGGCTCGAGAGCCAGTTCATCTTCTCGACGCATCCCGAGACGGTCACTGCCCGAAACCTCAGGGTCAATCCGGCGCTTGTGGTGCACCTCGAAAGCGGCGACCACGTGACGATCGTCGAAGGAAGGATCAAAGAATCGAGGATCGTGTGCTGCTTGGGCGATTCGGCGCGAAGTACGAAACCAAATACGACTGGCCGCTGAGTCCCGGGGACCTCGACCCCGGAAACCCACACGCCGCGTTTTATGCGGTCCGACCCCGCTCCGCCCTGAGTTGGAGCGCCGCAACCGAGATCGGCGAGACCATCACCCGCTGGAGCTTCGGCGAGCCAAGTTGAGTCGGCACCGGGTCTGGGTGGCGGGTGAGCCGTTGACGGCGTCTAAGGACTTGCCTCGCCGCTGCGCCTTCATGGTCGGCGACGGCCGGCTTTTAGGCTCGTCCTTCGTTGTTAACGAGTGTCTCAATTCGGAAGGCGCCGCTCTCCTCGACGACAAGCACGCCGCCACCCTTCGAGATCGGCTCGACGATGTGGCCCGCGACGCCGAAGACGGCGGCCTCGTTGGTCGGGCTGTGGCCGGTGACGAGTGCGCGACCTCCTTCGGAGACTCCGTCGAGGATGCGACGCAGCGCGGCCGCGAGCGCGGCGGAGTCTTCCTCGACGAGCCCCGGGTCGGCTTCCCGGAGCGCCTGGAGCGTGCCGCTCCCAGCCTTCTCGTAGGCGGCCCGCCAGCGGTCCTCGGCGGCTGAGCGCAGGCCCGGCTCGACCACAACTCCGTGCGGCACCCTCTCTCCGAGGCCGGCGAGGAAACATGCGAGCGTTTGCGTCGCTCGCTGAGCGCCGGTCGAAACGAGAACCTCGTACCCACCCTCCAGGCGCGATCCGATCTCGACCGCCGCCCGCACGCCCTCGGGCGTGAGCACGTCCCCGTCGGCGTCCGTGTGTCGTCTCAGTTCAACGTACTTCGCCATCGCCCCTCCCTGCGGACACGCTGCGGACCGGCAGCCTAGCGTTGTCCTCAATGGACGCGGGGTCACGTTGGTCATGTCCGGAGGCAGCTGCGCTCTGCAGGGATCCGGCTTTTCTAGCGTCGGTCGACGGCGAGGTGGGTAACCGGCAGCCCGAGCCGCTCGAGACTCGCCTGCGTCCTGTCTGCTTCGACCCAGTCAGCTTCCGAGCCGGGTCGGGTGACGATGATGAGCTCATCGGCGGGGAAAGCTCGCAAGGCGTCCTCGATCGCCTGCAGTGGGTTGGGATCTCCGACTTCCGTCTCGACGCTCGCCGTGCCCTTGACGGCCTCCGCCGCTTCGCGCGCGACATCCTCCGCCTCCGCGCGCGCCTCATCCACCGCTCCCGTGAGCCGTTGCAGCCGAGATGTGTGCGGGGCGGGCGCGACGATGTGCACCTCGGCCGCCTCTCCGCCGGCGTGCTCCCGCACCTCCTCGCGCAGAGCAACCTCATCCACTGGGGAGACGGCGACGACCAGCAGTCGATGAGACCTCACGTAGCTCTCTTACCCCGGAGGCTTCTTCTGAAAAACGGTCTCTCCGGAGCGCGGCCCCCTCGGCCTCACCCTTCCCTCGCCGTGTCAATTCGAGGTTTCGATCACCTCTTCGATCCACCTCAGGCCGGCGATCGTGTGCGGGAAGCCGATCGTTGTCAAGGCAAGGAGGCCGACGTGGCGCACGTCTTCCCGGCTCTCGCCCTCGCTGAGCGCGCGGCGGGCATGTGAGCGGACAGCGCCTTCCGCCTGTGCGCCGACGGCAATTCCGAGCTTGACGAGCCGGGCCGCCCGCTCGTCGAGGGGGCCGCTCTCGTAGCAGGCTTTCGCGAGCTCCTGATGGGCTGAATGGACGTGCGGGAAGGCGCGCTCGAAGTGCTGGTAGACGTCGGGCAGATACTCCATCACGGTCTCCTCCGGCGGATTGGGAGCGTGAGTCGGTAAGACAACCAGGTCCGGTGCGTGACTGTTGGCGCCGTCAAGCCACGGCCGTTCTACAGGTGCTCGAGCCGCTGTCGCAGGCGGTCGACGTCGGGGCGGCGCCCAGTGTAGAGCTCGCAACCGAGGAGAACGTGCAGGCCCCCTCGGCGGACGACGTCGGCCATGAAGGCGTCGCACGTCGCGAGCCGACAGCGGGGGAGCGCAAGCGCGAGCGCCCGCATGTCCATCCGGTCGCTTGCCCGACCGCGCCGCTCGGGAAAGTCCCGTTCCAGTATCACGGCCAGACGACGCTCGAGCCGCCGCTCGGGAGCCCCGGGTCGATCTGGCAGCTGGCGTCCGCGCGAGAGGTCGCGCAGGAGCTCGAGCAGCGGCAGGTCGGGCCGGGCCGTCGATTCGATCCGGTGGGCCTCGGCCTCGGGGACGGCGACCGCTCCGCGCGCGACCGCCGCTCTGAGCGCCGGCTCGAGCTCCCGGAAGGCGGGTTTCCGTTTGACCATGCCGCTCAGGTAGTTCTGGTCGAGGTAGAGGAGGAGTGGCATCGGCGCTGCCTCAGGCGGCCTCCCGTCGATCACGAGGCCATCTTGGCCGACGTACACTGGCGCGGTGGGGTCGCAGACGCTCACGTACCGGATCGGGGCCGGTCTCTCGACCTCGGAGTCGGCTCGGGACGCCGCCAGGGAGGCGGCGCACGAGGCTCGCCCCGATGCGTCGGCCCGGGCCGACGTCGACCTCGCGTTCGTCTTCCTCTCCCCGGCGCACCTGGGCGAGGCCGAGGCGGCTGCCGAGGCCGTCCGCGAGGAGCTCGCGCCCCGGCATCTGCTGGGCTGCGTCGCCGAGGGAGTGGTCGGGCGCGACCGTGAGCTCGAGGAGGGTCCCGCGGCGGCCGTCTGGGCTGGCGCTCTGCTGGGCGCGGAAATCGAGTGCTTCCACGCCGCGGCGGTGCAGACAGACGACGGGATTGCGGTGATGGGCTTTCCCGAGCTCGACGACCCGGGCCTGGTCGCGCTATTTGTCGATCCCTTCACGTTCCCGGCCGGGCCGTTCCTGACCAGGCTGAACGAGACGCACGAGCGGATTCCGTTGGTAGGCGGGATCGCCGTCGGCGGGCGGCCCGACACGCAGGCGCTCATCCTGGACGACGCGGTGTACGCCGAGGGCGCCGTTGGCGCCGTCGTCTCGGGCCTGCCCGTCCTCACCGTCGTCTCGCAGGGCTGCCGACCGATCGGACGCGAGGCGGTGATCACCCGCTGCGAGGGCAACGTCGTCTACGAGCTCGCCGGAAAGCCGGCGCTCGAGCGCCTCCGTAGGGAGATCGCCGCCCTCTCCTCCGGACAGCGGGCGCTCGCCGCGCGCGGGCTCCTCGCCGGGCTCGTGATCGACGAGAACCGGCCCCAGTACGACACGGGCGACTTCCTCATGCGCGGTCTCCTCGGCCTCGACGAGGCGACCGGCGCGCTCGCGCTCGGTGACACCGCGCGGGCCGGCCAGACCCTGCGCTTCTTCGTCCGCGACGCCGTATCCGCCGATGCAGACCTGCGGGAGGCGCTCGCCGACACGCCCCGGGGCGCGCGGCCCGCCGGGGCGCTGATCTTCACCTGCAACGGCCGCGGGACGAACATGTTCCCCCGGCCGGACCACGACGCGCGCGTCACCGTCGAGGCGCTCGGAACTCAGGCCGTCGCCGGCTTCTTCTGCGGCGGCGAGATCGGCCCGGTCGGCGGCAAGGCCTTCCTGCACGGGTTCACTGCGACCCTGGCCGTCTTCCTCGAGCCCTGAGGCTCAGGCGAGGTTCCCTATCCCTCGCAGATGTCGCCGACTTCAGCTTCGGTGACGCGCAAGAGATCGGCGGTCGCCAGGCGCACGGACTCCTCGTGCGACCCCGCCTCCAGGATCACCGAGTCGCGCTCGGCCAAGCGCCTGTCGATGACGACCGGGTCGCGGCGGCTTCCGCCGATCGGCGGTACCGCGCCCAGTTCGAACTCCCCGTAGTCCCGCGCGAGGTCCTCCTCGGACGCGAGATGGATCTTC
>JBOHAK010000394.1:0-3282 GCA_050697795.1 Gaiellaceae bacterium | reverse complement strand
GAACGCCTTGTCCGGCGCGATGCGCGCGGCGTGGAAGTCCATCGAGTGCGGGATGGAGCCCCCGTTCGTGAGCGTGAACTCGACGGTCTGGCCCTGGCGCACGTGCACGATCGGGCCGGGCGCCGTGTGGTCGCCGTCGAAGGCCCAGACCTTGTACTCGACGCCGGGCGCGATCTCGACGGTCTTGTCCTTCATCACCATGTTCACCTTCACGACGTCGCCGGTCTGGAGCGCCGGAAGGCTCGCGTCGTAGGCGGCATGCTCCACGGCGAGCTGGTCGGCGTTCGGCGCCACCTTGCCGGCGAAGCTCTCGATCGGCAGCGACACGTTGTGGTCCGCGGCCGCGGGGGTCGCCTGACCCTGCGTCGCCGCCTCGGGCTGGACGGCGCCGGCGTTCACGTCGTCACGGGCCTCGTCGGCCGCCTGCATCACCACGACGGCGACGACGGCGAGCACGCCGACGGCCAGACCGAGCATGAGCGCGACGATCTTGAGTAGGGCACCGGAGCCTGACTCCTCCTTCTGCGGACGCCGCCGGTACGGCGCGGGCGTGATCTCCGGATAGCTGGCCATCTCGTTCCTCCTCGAACGTTTCGTTCCGTCGAGCTCACGGTAGGAGCGGGCCCTCGGCGCGGCATCCGGGCGGTCCACCGAACCGCTCTGCGGCTTTTCCGCAGGCTAGAGCAGGGTCTGGAACGCGATCATGACCGCCGCCGAGACGGCCACCGTGGCGGCGACTGCCGCGGGGCGCGCCTCGCCGACCGCCTCCGGCAGGAGCTCGGCCACGACGAGCCAGAGCATCGCGCCGGCCGCGAATCCCAGCCCGACGGGCAGGAACGGCTCGAACGTCTCAACGAAGAGAAACGCCGGAAGGGCCATGAGCGGCTGCGGCAGGCTCGAGAAGACGCTCCAGCCGGCGGCGCGCCACACGGAGACGCCGCGCGGGACGAGGACCAGGCTGATCGCGAGCCCCTCGGGGATGTTGTGCACGGCGATCGCGACCGCGATGAGGATGCCGAACGTCTCGCCGGCGCCGAAGGCGACGCCCACGCCCACGCCCTCGGAGAAGGAGTGGACGGTCATCACGCCGACGATCAGGAACGCCCGCAGCGCGTCCGCTCCGCGCAGCGCGCCCAGGTGGAGCTCCCGGTTGCGTCCCCGGCCCAGGAAGCGCCCCGTGAGCGCCATGAACGCCGCCCCGGCTGCGACGCCGAGCAGCATCCGGCCGGTGCCGTAGTTCGCGCCCTCGAGAGCGAGGCCGACGCTCGCGCCGATCATGAAGCCCGACGCGAGCGCGTTCGCCAGCCCGAGCCAGCGCCGGTCCGGGCGGCGGAAGAAGAGGAAGGGGAGCGCGCCGAAGCCGGTCGCGAGCGCCGTGCCGAGGGCGGCGAGGGTGACTGCGAGCGCCGTCACGGCGTCATGGTGTCCGCGGAGACAAGCGAGGGCGGCCCGAAGGCCGCCCTCGCGTCGCGAGCGGAGTCGCCCCGCTCAGCCCGTGGCCCTCACGGTCTCGCGACGGGAGACCGCGGGCGAGCTCGCGTCGGCGCGACGAAGCGCGCCGCCGATCGCCAGGACGAGGAACCCGATTCCCGTGAGCACGAGCGCGATGCCGACGACGATCCCGAACAGGGCGAGCTGCTCGGCCATGTAGGACATGTTCAGCGCGGTCGACAGCGCGGTCTCGGTCACCCACAGGTTGCGGAGACCGTTCTCGACGGGCCGGCCGTTCTCGTCCTTCGCGGCCGCGGCCTCGTCACTCGTCTGCTCGCCCGACTCGGTCAGGAAGCGCCCCATCTCGGCGTAGCGCTGGCCCTCCGTCGACTCGAGCGCGTGGAACTCCATGATGGAGGCGAACTCCTTCGCCTCCGCGCCGGTCGTGATCGGCTCGCCCGGCTGCAGCGCGCCGTCAGTGATCTCGGCGGCGTCATCGGTAGCCGTGATCTTCTGCTCGGCGAGTGCGTCGCGCACCTCGCTGCGGCCGTTCACGCCCATGAAGATCGCGACGACGCCAAAGGCGATCAGCACGGCGCCGGCGATCCATCCACCGTATTCGAAGAGCTTGCGGGTCATGGCGACTCCTTTCGCGTTTCCTGGTCTACGCAGCGCATCGTCCGCTCGAACGGGCGTGGGGACATCCGGGGAAAGCGCGCCGAGCTCGTGCGGAGAACTACGCAACCGGACTCAGGAGACTGGCCTCCGGGTCGAGCTCGACCTCCACCGGAACGGCGCCTGGGACCGGCGTCGGCTCCCCGGCATCCTCGCCCGTCAGCTCGGCGAAGAAGGGGGCCAGCCGGCGGCCGGCGATCTTCGCCGGCGGCCACCAGAGCGGCTGCGTCGCGATCCGGGACGCGTCGCCTGGCCGGGCGATCTCCGTGCGCAGGTAGTGCGGCTCCCCGCCGGTGAGGAGCAAGCCGCGCAGGACCGGCCGGAAGGGGCGTGGCTCGAGGTCGATGCCGGCCGCGGCGGCGATCACCTCCGCGGCGGCGTCCGCCTGCTGCGCGGCGATCCCCCCTTGCTTGACGGGGAAGCTGGTGAGGTCCCCGGCGGCGTAGACGTCGGCCAGGCCGGCGACGCGACAGTGCGTGTCGATGGGCACGAAGCCGTCGCGCCCCTGCGGAACGCCGTCGATCGGCCGAACATGTAAGCGCGGCAGCGCGACGACGCGGTCGGCTTCGACGACTCCGTCCGGCACGAGGAGGAGTTGCCCGTCGCGGAAGTTGCTCGGGTAGGCGCGCGTGTACACGTCGATCCCCCGCTCCGCGAGCAGTTCGGCCACGGCGTTGCTGGCCCGCCGCCCGAACACGTGGAGCGGCTCGTCCTCGGGCGTGACGAGCGCCACCCCAACGCCAGAGAGGTCCCGCGCCTGCAGCCACGATTTCGTGAGCAGCGCCAGCTCGTAGGCCGGCAGGCTCCAGACCGCGCCCCAGGGGACCGCGAAGGCGATGCGCCGGACGGCGCCGGCCGCCGCCTCGCCGAGCAGCTGCCGGATCGCGTCGGTGTCGGCGGGACCGCGGAACGAGAGCGCGCCGTGGACGCCCGGAGAGGGGCTCGCGCCGCAGGCGAGGAGAAGAGCGTCGTACGGGAACGGGGCGCCCGCAGCCGTGTAGGCCTCTCGCTTCGAGGGGTCGACGGCCGCGAGCGCGCCGAGCGCGAACGACGCCTCCGCCCGGGCGGCGAGCTCGGAGAGCTCGACGCGCGTCGGCTCGCCGAGCTCGAACGGCTCGGCGACCGCAAGCGGCCGGTACCAGAAGTGCGTCTCGGGTGCGAGGAGCTCGACGTCGA
>JBOHAK010000393.1:0-3554 GCA_050697795.1 Gaiellaceae bacterium | reverse complement strand
CGACCACGCGGGTCGGGCTCTCGGCGGCCAGCACCTCCGTGGCGTCGCCGGCGGCCGCGGCGAGCAGCGCGGTCGCCGCTGTCGCCGTCGCACGGGAGATCGGCAGGCCGGCCTCGACGCGCTCCAGGTCCTCGATGAACTCCTCGGCCGTCTGGTAGCGGTCCTCGGGCTCCTTGGCGAGCGCGCGCAAGACGATCTGGTCGAGCTCCGGGGGGATCTCGGCGCGCAGGTTCGACGGCGGCCGCGGCAGCTCGTTCACGTGCTTCATGGCGATCTCGATGGCGGAGTCGCCGGTGAACGGCACCTTGCCGGTGAGCATCTCGTAGAGCACGACACCGGCCGAGTAGAGGTCGGACGCGGCCGTCACCGGGGCGCCGCGCGCCTGCTCGGGCGAGAGGTACTGCGCCGTGCCCATGATGGAGCCGGCCTCGGTCATCTGCGAGGCGCCGTGCCGCGCGATCCCGAAGTCGGTTACCTTGAGGCGCGGCTCGTTCGCCTTCACGTGCTGGTCGGCGGAGACGAGCACGTTGTGGGGCTTGATGTCGCGGTGGATGATCCCGTGCCGGTGCGCGAAGCGCAGCGCCTCGAGCAGCTGCTTCGCGTAGCCGATCGCCGTGTCGACCGGGAGCGCGCCGCGGGTCAGGATCAGCTCCTTCAGGCTGCGCCCCTCGATGACCTCCATGGCGATGTAGTACGTGCCCTCGGCCTCGCCGCGGTCGTAGATCGAGACGATGTTGGGATGGGAGAGGCCGGCGGCCGACTTCGCCTCGCGGCGGAAGCGCTCGATGAAGAGGTCGTCGTTCGCGTAGCGGTCGTTCAGGATCTTGATCGCGACGCGGCGCCCGAGGTCCTCGTCCTCGGCGAGATAGACGTTCGCCATGCCGCCGGAGCCGAGCTTGCGGACGATCCGGTAGCGGCCGTCGAAGAGCGTGTTGATGAGCGTGTCGGAGACGCCGGCCATCCAATCAGGTTAGGGGTTTCTCCCCAGGATCGCCTGCATGATGGCCCGTGCGATCGGGGCCGCCGTCTCCCCTCCCGTGCTCGCCTGGTTGGAGAGCGCGACCGCCACGGCGACCTGCGGATCGCCGGCCGGGGCGAAGGCGATGAACCACGTGTTGTTGCGGCCCGCGACGCCCGTCTCCGCGGTGCCGGTCTTCCCGGCCACGTCGACGCCGGAGATCTGGGCGTTCGTCCCGGTGCCCGACTCCACCACCCGGGTCATCATGGTCGTGAGCTCGGCTGCCGTCCCGGGCTTGATCGCCTCCTTCCACTCCTCCGGCTCGAAGCGCTCGATCACGTCCCCATCGGGGGCCACGATCCGCTGCACGAGCTTCGGCTCCATGACGACGCCCTCATTGGCGACGCCCGCCGCGACGAGCGCCATCTGGAGCGGTGTGACGATGAGGCGCTCCTGGCCGAAGGCGAGGCGGCCGGGGTCGACCTGGCTCGGGTCGTCGGGCCGGTAGAGGCGCCCGCGCCGGTAGAGACCGCTGATGAGGACCTCGTCCGACGGCAGCTCGATCGGCGGCCGGTCGTAGAAGCCGAACCGCTCGGCGTACTCCAGCACGGTCTCCGCACCGAGCTCCTTGCCGAGGTTGCAGAAGACGGAGTTGATCGAGTTCTCGAGCGCCTCGGCGAGCGTCACGCGCCCGAACCCGCTCGGCGTCCCCTGGTCGGAGAAGTTGAACACACGCTGCCCGAACAGCGTGCAGAACCCCGGGTCGTCGAACTCGCTCCCGGGCGTGAACTGACCCGTGTCGAGCGCCGCCGCGGCGGTGACGACCTTGAAGGTCGAGCCGGGGACGAAGCGGCCCGCGGTGGCGCGGTCGAGGAGCGGTGCGGCGGGCGCGCACGGGGCCTGGATCCGCTCGATCTCGCCGAACCGCCGCTCGACGAGGTTCGGGTCGAAGGAGGGCGTCGACGCGAGCACGAGGACGCGCCCGGTCGAGGGCTCGAGCGCGACCGCTGCGCCGCAGTCCGGCGCGAGCTCGCGCATCGCCGTGCGCTGCGCCTGCACGTCGAGCGTCGTGACGACGTCGTTCCCCTGCTGCGTCAGCCCGCGCAGCTTGTCGAGCGTCGAGTCGATGACCGTGCTCAGGTTCGCGTTCGACCCGGTGAGGAAGTCGTTCAGCGACTGCTCGAGGCCGGTACGGGAGCGCGCGATGGTCGAGTAGCCGACCGCGTGCGCGGTGAGCTCCCGCTGCGGGTAGCGGCGCAGCCACCAGACGCGGCCGTCCTCGAGCTCCCGCTTGCGGTTTTGCGCGAGCACCGTCCGTCCGTTCGCGGCGTAGATGAGGCCGCGCTGGACCTCGAGCTGGCGCACGATGAGATTCGGGTTGCCCTGCCGGGCCTCGAGGTCCGGCGCGCGCCAGAGCCAGTACGTCGCCGTCGCGATCAGCGCCACGAAGAGGAAGGTGAAGACGAGGAAGAGGCTGCGGATCTGCGGGTTCACCGCTCCGCCCTCCCGACGCGGTCGGACACCATGAGCAGGAGCGCGAGCACGACGAAGTTGGCGACGATGCTCGACCCCCCGTAGGAGACGAAGGGCAGCGTGATCCCGGTCAACGGGATGAGCCCGGTGACGCCCCCGATGATGATGAACGCCTGGATGGCGACGGCGGCGGTGAGGCCGGCGGCGAGGAGCTTCGAGAAGCCGTCGTCGGCGAGCATCGAGATGCGGAAGCCGCGGAAGGCGAAGAGGAGGTAGAGGAGGACGACGGCGGCCGCGCCGGCGAGCCCGAGCTCCTGCGCGACGGCCGAGAAGATGAAGTCGGTCTCGAGGAACGGGATGTAGCTCTCGCCCTCCGGGCTCACGAGGATCCCGCGGCCCAGCCCCGAGCCGAAGACGCCGCCGCCCGAGATGGCGTAGATGGACTGGACGAGCTGGTACGTCTCCCCCTGCGGATCGCTCCACGGGTCGAGCCAGCCCTCCACCCGATCCTGCACGTGCGGGATCACCTGGTAGAGCGCGAAGGCGCCGAGCAGGAAGAGGCCGAGCCCGACGGCCACGAACGACCAGCGGGCCGTCGCGGTGTACAGCATGACGAGGAAGATCGCGAAGTAGAGGAGCGCGCCCCCCAGGTCGCGCGTCTGGAAGAGGACGAGCATCGCCCCGCCCCAGATCACGAGGAGCGGGCCCAGGTGCTTCGGAGAGGGCAGCCGGCCGGAGCCGACCCCGAAGGAGAGCATCTCCCGGTTGTCCCGCAGGTAGCCGGCGAGGAAGACGACGATCAGCACCTTGGCGAGCTCGCCCGGCTGGAAGACGAGCGGGCCGATGTCCACCCAGAGCGTCGCGCCGTTGATCGTCCGCCCGATCCCCGGGAGCGCGGGCAGGACGAGCAGCGCGATCGCCGAGAGCCCGAGGACGTACTTCACGTTGTCGAGCGCGCGGTAGTCCCGCATGAAGAGCACGAGCGCGGCGAAGACGGCGACGCCGACGACGACCCACAGCCCCTGCCGGAACGCGAGGTCGGGGTCGATGCGGTAGATCTCGGTGAGGCCGATCGCGCACAGGAGCCCGCCCAGCGGGAGGAGGTAGGGGTCGGCGTGCGGGA
>JBOHAK010000392.1:0-11305 GCA_050697795.1 Gaiellaceae bacterium | reverse complement strand
CCCCCGGGGTGGCTGCCGAGCTCACCGAGCAGGCCGCCCGCTTGACGCCGCGGAATCGTGCCGAGGACGCCCGACGCCGAGCCGCCGACGCCGGCTACTACCACTTCGAGTCGGGGGACAGCGGACGCGCGCGGGCAATGCTCGAGCGCCTCGCCGCCGGGCTGCCCGCCGGCCCCGAGCGCGCAAGCGTCCTCGTCCGCCTCGCATTCACGCGCGCGTACGA
This sequence comes from Gaiellaceae bacterium, assembly GCA_050697795.1. GTDB lineage: Bacteria > Actinomycetota > Thermoleophilia > Gaiellales > Gaiellaceae > JAIBJN01. The sequence continues at coordinate 11,082 of JBOHAK010000392.1, read as the reverse complement.
CGACGACGTCCATGCCGCAACCGACCTCAACCTCCAGGCGCTCGAGGAAGCCGAGGACGGCTCGCTCACGCGCGCTCGGGCTCTTACCGGCCTTGCGGCCACGCTCTTTCGGCGGCGGGAGCAGCTCGCCGGGGCGGTCGACTACGCGAGAGCCGCCGTCGAGCTGGCCGACGGCCTCGGCGACCTTGCGATCGTCGGCGACGCCCTGGGCGTGCAACTCATGGCCGAGTCTGCTCTGGGTCGCTCCGAGGCGGGCGTCACGCTCGAGCGGCTGCTCGGGCTCCAACCGGCGAGGGAACCTGTCCGGCTTCAGGCCGAGCCCGCATGGCACGCGGCCATCGCTCGCATGTGGTGGGAAGAGCTGGAGCGGGCGCAGGGCGACTTCGGCGAGCTTCTCGAGCGCGGCCGGGAGAGCGGCGACGAGTCGTTCCTTCCATACGTCTACGTCCTCGCCGCGCAGAACGAGTGCCTCCGGGGCGACTTCGAGCGCGCGGGCTCGCATGCCGAAGCAGGCCAGGAGATCGCGGAGCAGGTGGGGCAGGAGGCGCTCTTCGGCTATGCGCTCGCAGTGCGTGCGCTGGTCGATGCACACCGTGGCCGCGTCGACGAGGCGCGCGAAGAGGGCGAGCGCGCCCTCGAGCTCGCCCGTCGGACACGCAGCACGCCGACGTTGCACTTTGCGACCTCGGCGCTCGGCCTGCTCGAGCTCTCGCTCGCTCAGCCCGCAAAGGCCGTCGAACGGCTTGCGCCGCTGATCGAGTTCGCGCGGGAGCAGGAGATGTGTGAGCCGGCCTTGACGCGGTTCACGCTCGACTACGTCCAGGCGTTGATCGAGGTCGGACGGCTCGAGGAGGCCGCGGAGGTCTCCGCGCGGTACGAGCGTCACGCAGCCAGACTCGGCCGCAGGGGCGCGCTCGCCTCGGCCTTGCGCTGCCGGGGGCTTCTCGCCGCCGCACGCGGCGACCTTGACGAGGCGCTTGCGACTTTCGAGCGCGCACTGGCCGAGCACGACTGCGTAGCGATGCCGTTCGAGCGGGCACGGACGCTGCTCGCGCTCGGCGCGGCGCTCCGACGCGCGAGGCAGAGACGGGACGCACGGGAGTCGCTCCAGCAGGCGCGTGCGATCTTCGAGGAGCTCGGCGCAGCGCTCTGGGTGGAGAAGGCCGGCGCAGAGCTCGCGCGGATCGGCGGACGCGCCGCCGGTCCCGGTGACCTGACTCCCGCCGAGCAGCGGATTGCCGAGCTCGTCGGCCAGGGTCGTTCGAACAAGGAAGTCGCGGCAGAGCTCGTCGTCACGGTACGCACCGTCGAGTCGAACCTCACCCGGATCTACCGCAAGCTCGGAGTGCGCTCGCGCGCCGAGCTCGCACACCGTCTGAGCGCGAGAGATCCCGCAGAGCCCGGGTAGCGCCGGTCAAACCATGTGGGTTTCCACGTTTCCGCGGGCCTGACCCCGACGTACCGTCGATCTCGATGGAACACGAGATGGGAGGAGCGATGAGGAAGAAGAGAATCATGATCGTCTGCATGCTCGCGGCGGTTGTCGCGGCGTTCTCGATCGTTCCACTGGCATCCTCGGCGGACCGTGACCAGCGGCTGGTGCTGGGCATTCGGGTCGACTTCACGAGCTCGACGCACGCAGCCGGCACGTTTTCAGCCTGCTGCGCCGTGAACGACAGCGGCTCGGCAGAGGCCGACGTCACCTCGTTCACCCCGAGGATGAACAACACGGCGAGCTTCGAGGCGACGGAGACCCTCGCCGGCTCGAAGGGCGACATCACCCTCGCCCTCCGTGGAACGACGGGGCCGCTGGACAGCCCCAACCACATCGCCCGGGGCAAGTGGAAGGTGATCGGCGGCACCGGAGCGTACGTCGACCTCACGGGGCACGGGACCTTCACCGCTGTGACCAATCAGGCCACGGGCGCGCTCACCGCGGTCAACCAGGGGAAGGGCGGCGGCGCGCGAGGTTAGCGGTCGCAGGTCGTCCGCCGCAGGCTGTCGTGCCGGCCGGCGCCGAGCTCGGGCAAACGGTGTGGGTTTCCACCTTTCCGCGCGCTCGCTGTGTGCCTAGCCTCGTTCGTGATGGCCGGCTATGTCGTCGAGGTCTACGTTTCCAGGCTCAGCGCCTCGGGACTCGACGACGCGTCGGCTCAGGCGCGCCGAGCAGCCGAGGAGCTCTCGCGGGCCGGTACGCCTGTGGTCTACACCTGCTCGGTCTTCCTCCCCGAAGACGAGACCTGCTTTCACTTCTTCGAGGCGCCGTCGCTCGAAGCGATCCAGGAGACGTGCTCTCGTCTCGGACTTACCTTCGAACGAATCGCGGAGGCGACGAGCGTCGGACTCCCGACGACGATCAACCCGAGCAGAAGCAGTTGAAGCCAAAGATGCAGCGCGTCGTGATCGAGAATCAAGTCCTGTGGGTCGGTGTTCGTATCGGCCGTCTCCCTCCGTCGAGGGGCCGTTACCCTGGCGCCGGTGAACCTTCCACGGGAAGTGGCCGTCGTCGGCGCCGGCACGATGGGTGCCGGCATCGCGCGCGTCTTCGCGGGCGCCGGGGCCTCGGTGCGGCTCTGCGCCCGTCGCGAGGCGAGCCTCGAGGCGGCGCGCGGCCGGCTCGGCGACCAGGCGGCGCGGGTACGGCTGACCACGTCCGCGGACGAGGCTCTGGACGCCGCCGAGCTCGTGATCGAGACGATCGTCGAGGAGGCCGAGCCGAAGCGGGCGCTCCTGGCGCGCGCGGAGGAGCTCGCCGCGCCGGACGCGATCCTGACGACGAACACGTCGTCGCTCCGCCTGGCCTCGCTCGCCGACGCGCTCCGGCGGCCCGAGCGCTTCGCCGGCCTCCACTGGCTGAACCCGCCGGAGCTCGTCGAGCTCGTCGAGGTGGTCGGAGGCGAGCGGACCGCGCGCGAGACGCTCGAGGCGCTCGCAGGCTGGATGGAGCAGCTCGGCAAGGCGCCCGTCGTCGTGCGCCGCGACGTCCCGGGCTTCGTCGTCAACCGCCTCCAGTACGCGCTCCTGCGGGAGGCCTACGCGCTCGTCGACGCGGGCGTCTGCTCGTTCGCCGACGTCGACCGCACCCTCACGCACGGCCTCGGTGCGCGCTGGGCGGCGATCGGTCCCTTCGAGACGATGGATCTGGCCGGGCTCGACGTCCACGCTGCGGTCGCGGCGAACCTCTGGCCGGAGCTCGCGAACGAGGCCGAGCCGTCGCCGTCGATGGCCCGCGCCCTCGAGTCAGGCGCCCTCGGGGTCAAGAGCGGGCGCGGGCTCCTCGGCGACTACACGCCGGACGCGGCTGCCGCGCTCGTCCGGCGGCGCGAGCGGGTGCTACGCGGCCTCCGGAAGCTCCGGGAAGGGACGCGCGAGGCATAAGGCGAAGTCGCCGGCCTCGTCGGTCCACCAGGCATCGAGGCCGAGTCCGGCCGCCCCGAGGTCTTGCTCGACGACCTCCCGCCGGAACTTGGTCGAGATCTCCGTGCGGAGAGCCTCTCCCTCCTCGAACTCGACGCTCAGGTCGATCGCCGCCAGTCTCACCGTCTGCGGCACCAGCGAGCGGACACCCATCTCCATCCGCTCGAGCTCCGGTCTCCAGCTGGCTTCCGACCGGAAGCGCTCCGGCCGGAACTCGGCGGCCAGCTCGCGGTTGAGAACGTGGAGGAGGTTCGCGATGAGCGCGGCAGAGAGCCCCTCGCCGTCGTCATAGGCCGCGACGATCCGGCCGATCGGCTTGACGAGGTCGAGACCGAGGAGGAGAGCTCCGTCAGTTCCCAGCATGCTCGCGCCCGCAGCGAGCAGCGCGGCTCGGTCGTCGGGCTCGAGCGCGCCGATGGTGGAGCCGAGGCAGACGACGAGCACCCGCTCGAACGGACCAGGCAGGTGCCGTTCGAAGTCGCCGACCACACCGACGACCTCGACGTGCCGATAGCGGGCGGCGAGGCGCCGGCCGGCGTCGGCCAGCGGCGCCTCGCTCACGTCGATCGCCACGAACCGCTCGAGCTCGGGCAGCGCGTCGAGGAGAATGGTCGTCTTCGCCGACGAGCCCGAGCCCAGCTCCACCACCGTGCGAGGGCGAGTCAGGGCCGCGATCTTCCGGGCCCGTCGCTCCAGGATCGCGCGCTCGGCGCCGGGCAGGTAGTAGTCGGGGAGCTCCATGATCTGCTCGTAGAGCGATGCGGCGCGCGCGTCCCAGATCCAGCGCGAGCGCATTCGCTTCGGCGTCGCCGTCAGGCCTTCGCGCGCTTCACGCCGCAGCTGCTCGGCGAGGTCGTCTGCCCCGAGGAGGCGCTCGAGGCGGAAGCTCACGGGAGGATGTCCAGCCCGTGCCGCTCCGCCTCCGCGAGCGCCTCCGGATAGCCCGCGTCCGCGTACCGGGCGACCCCGAGAGCCGGGTCGGTCCAGAAGACGCGCCGGAGCTTCCGCTCGGCCAGCTCGCTCCCGTCGGCGACGACGACCAGGCCCGAGTGGATCGAACGGCCGACGCCGACGCCGCCTCCGTTTCCGACCGCCACCCAGCTCGCCCCCTGCGCCGTGTTGAGGAGCGCCGAGAGGACGGGCCAGTCGGCGACGGCGTCGCTCCCGCCGCGCATCCCCTCGGTCTCCCGCGTCGGGGAGGCGACCGACGCGGGGTCCATGTGGTCGCGGCCGAGGGCGAGCGGCCCGCTCCGGCCGGAGCGGACGAGCTCGTTCAGCGCCAAGGCGACCCGGTCGCGCTCGCCGAGCCCGAGCCAGCAGATGCGTGCGGGCAGGCCCTGGAGCGGGACGCGCTCGCGGGCCAGCTCGATCCACGACCGGAGCGAGTCCGTACCGACGACCTCCATGACGACGTCCTCGCTCCGTCGCAGGTCGGCGGGATCGCCGCTGAGGCAGATCCAGCGGAAGGGGCCCGCTCCACGGGCGAAGATCGGCCGGACGTAGGCGGACACGAAGCCGGGGAGCTCGAAGGCCTCGTCGACGCCGTGGGCGGCTGCCTGGGCGCGTATGCCGTTCCCGTACTCGAAGACGATCGCGCCCGCCTCCCGGTAGCCGAGCAGCGCTTCGACGTGGGCGGCGAGCGAGTCGAACACCGCGGCGCGGAAGGCGGGATCGTCCGCGTCCGCGACGGCGGCCTGTGCGGCCGTGAGCCCGCGCGGGACGTACGCGCCGAGGGGGTCGTGGGCAGGAGTCTGGTCGGTGACGACGTCGAAGTGGACGCCCTCGCGGAGCAGACGTCGGACGACGTCGGCGGCGTTGCCGACGAGCGCGACCGTCCCCGGGCCGCCCGCGTCGAGGTGCGCGGCGAGCGCCTCGTCGTAGCCGGCGACGAGATCGACCCAGCCCTCGCGGCGGCGGCGCTCGGCCCGCGCCGGGTCGACCTCGACGACGAGGGCGCGGCCGCCGTTCTGCGTCACCGCGAAGCCCTGGGCGCCCCCCATCCCGCCGAGCCCGGCCGTGAGAACCCGCCGGCCCGCGAGCGTGCCGCCGAAGTGAGCCTCGGCAACGGCGCGGAACGTCTCGTACGTGAAGCCGAGAATGCCCTGCGTGCCGATGTAGAACCAGCCGGCCGCGGTCATCTGCCCGTACATGGTCAGACCGGCGTCCTCGAGCCGGCGGAACGAGTCCTCGTCCGACCAGGCCGGCACGACCATGGCCGTCGAGATGAGCACCCGAGGGGCGTCCGCGTGCGTCGGGAGGACGGCCACCGCCTTGCCGGACTGGACGACGAGCGTCTCGTCCGTGCCGAGGCGCTCGAGCGCGGCGACGATCCCGGCGAGGGCCTCGGGGCCCCGAGCCGCCCGGCCCCTGCCTCCGTAGACGACCAGCGAACGACCGTCCTCGGCGACGTCCGGGGCGAGGTTGTTGAGGAGGCAGCGGAGCGCCCCCTCCTGCTCCCAGCCCCGGCACCGGAGCTCGAGGCCGCGCGGAGCGCCGCGGAAGAGCGCGTCGAGCACACGCGGATCGTAATCCCGCGTTCGCGGCGCCCGGGGCGGCCGCGGCGCGGCGGCCGCCCCGGCATCCTCGCCTAGGAGATCGCGGCGGCCCGGCGATGGCGGCGCCCCACGAGCGACGCGCCCCCGGCGAGCAGGACGAGCCCGAAGGCAACGGCCGCGCCGATGCCCGCGTCGCCCCAGTCGAACCTGTCGGACGCGATCACGACCTGGGTCGGCTCGTAGTCGATGCCCCACGCCACGTTTCCCTTGTCGTCGCCCACGATCGGGGTGCTGGTCGGCACGGCGCCGCGGCCGGGCTCCACGTCCGCGGCGGGCAGCCGCCGGTCGGCGCGGTCATCCGGGCGGACCGGTGCCGTGGGCGCTCCCACGGTCACCGACCCAGGGCCGTGGATCGCCTGGTCGTCCGGGCGGACGGGCGATCCGGCCGCGGGGCGCCGCCATCATGACGGCGGAGACCGCCGCCAGCGCCATGGCCGTGAGCCAGCGAATGATGGTGATCCGGGTCATCGTTCCTCCTTCTCCGTCGACCGTCCATTCGGTCGTTGCTGGCAGCGTCCGACCGGCCCCCCCATGGCGCGGTACGAGAGTCGGTAAGGACCCGGCAACAACAGCCGGCTCCACTACTGGACGCGGGAGCTCCCCGAAGCGCTCGCGACCTACCGCGAGCTCGGCATGGAGGACTACGGGACGGAGGTGTCGGCGCTCAGTTCGGCTGCGGCACGATCCTGATGTAGGGCTTCGGCTCCTCCCACTCGCCGAAGAGCTCCTTCGCCTCGTCGTTCGAGACGGAGCCGGCGATGATCACGTCCTCGCCCTGCTTCCAGTTCACCGGCGTCGAGACCTTGTGCTTCGCGGTCAGCTGGAGCGAGTCGATCACGCGCAGGACCTCGTCGAAGTTCCGGCCCGTCGTCATCGGATAGACGAGGACGAGCTTGACCTTCTTGTCCGGTCCGACCACGAACACGTTGCGGACCGTCTGGTTGTCGGCGGGCGTGCGCGCCTTCGCGTCGCCCGACACCTCCGCCGAGAGCATCCCGTAGAGCTTCGACACCTCGAAGTCGGCGTCGCCGATCACCGGATAGTTCGGCGCGGTGCCCTGCGTCTCCTCGATGTCCTTCGCCCAGGCGTCGTGGTCGCCGGTCGAGTCGACCGAGAGCCCGATCACCTTCACGTTCCGCCGGTCGAACTCGGGCTTGATCGCCGCCATGTAGCCGAGCTCCGTCGTGCAGACCGGCGTGAAGTCCTTCGGGTGCGAGAAGAGCACCGCCCAGGAATCGCCAATCCAATCGTGGAAGCGGATGCTGCCTTCCGTCGTCTGCGCTTCGAAGTCGGGCGCAGTGTCACCAATCTGCAGAGCCATCTTCTCCTCCTGTCGGTCGTGGTGATCTTCTCAGACTCAGCGAGCGGAATCACCCCCGTGCCCGTGCCTACCCTCACATCGCCTGTCGAAGTACCCTCCGTGGGTCTCCAGGAGGCGGGATAGAGAAGCAGCGCGTTCCGGAGGACGACCTCGAGCGTGGCCGCGCCGCGTACGAGCGGCGCGCCTGGAAGAGCGCCTACGAGTCGCTCTCACGCGCCGACCGGGCTGCTTCGCTCGGAGCGGAAGATCTCGGGCGGCTCGCGACGTCCGCGTTCATGCTCGGCAGGGACGACGAGTACCTGAGCGTTCTGGAGCGCGCCCATCACGCCTTTGTGGACGCGGGCGACACCCGCCACGCAGTTCGGTGCGCGTTCTGGGTGGGCATCAACCTCGCGCTTCGAGGAGAGATGGGACCGGCCGGCGGGTGGCTTAGCCGCGCCCACCGGATCCTCGGCGACGAGGACTCCGTCGAGCGGGGCTACCTGCTCATGCCGCTCGTCTTCCAGCACGAAGCCGGCGGTGACTTCGCGGCGGCGGCCGCCATCGCGGCCGACGCGGCCGCCATCGCGGAGCGCTTCGGCGACGCGGAGGCGTTCGCGCTCGCCGTGCAGGTGCAGGGCTCCATGCTGATCAAGGCCGGCCGGGTCAAGGAGGGCCTCGGCCTCCTCGACGAGGCCATGGTCACCGTCGCAGGCGGACGGGTGTCGCCGATCGGGACCGGCATCGTCTACTGCGGCGTGATCCTGGCTTGCCAGGAGGCGTACGAGGTCCGCAGGGCGCATGAGTGGACTGCGGTCCTGACCCGTTGGTGCGAGCAGCAGCCCGATCTCGTCGCCTTCACGGGCCGCTGTCTCGTGCACCGGGCAGAGATCATGCAGCTCCGCGGGGACTGGAGCGACGCCCTGGAGGAGGCACGGCGCGCCAGCGAACGCCTTGCGCAGAGCTTCAACCGAGCTGCGGCTGCCCAGGCCTTCTACCGCCAGGGCGAAGTCCATCGGCTGCGAGGCGAGTTCGCGGAGGCCGAGGACGCGTACCGAGAGGCGAGCCGGCTCGGCTGGGAGCCGCAGCCGGGCATGGCGCTCCTGAGACTCGCCCACGGCCAGCGCGACGCGGCCGCAGCCACGATTCGGCGTGCGGTGGGCGAGGCCACGCAACCGCTGAGGCGCGCGAACCTCCTGCCCGCCTACGTCGAGATCATGCTGGCCGCCGGGGACGTCGAGGAGGCGCGCACCGGCTCCGGCGAGCTCGAGGAGATCGCCCGGCGCTACGAAAGCGCGATGCTCGCCGCCCTCGTCGCACACGCTCGCGGAGCCGTCGAGCTCGCGGCCGGGAACGCCCGCTCCGCGCTCGCTTCCCTGCGCCGCGCGGGGGAGACGTGGCAGGACCTCGACGCGCCCTACGACGCGGCGCGGGCGCGAGTCCTCGTCGCGGAGGCATGCCGCGGCCTCGGCGACGACGACACCGCCGCGCTCGAGCTCGAGGCTGCCCGCGACGTGTTCGCCGCGCTCGGGGCAGCTCCGGACCTCGCGCGGCTCGACTTGGCTGCGGGGCGTGCCGCACGGGAGGCATACGGACTGACACCGCGTCAGGTAGAGGTTCTGCGCCTGGTCTCCGCCGGCAAGAGCAACCGGGAGATCGCCGCGGCGCTGGTCATCAGCGAGCACACCGTCGCCCGGCACGTCCAGAACATCTTCGCCACGCTCGGGGTTTCCTCCCGTACGGCGGCGAGCGCGTTCGCGTTCGAGCACGACCTCGTCTGACGATCTCGCCGTGGTCAGAAATGACCACGATCGCCCGCCCTCGAGTTGGTCCATACGGGCGAAGCGGAGCTCGGCTGCGCGCCGTACGGTCGTCTGCAGACCCGAGTAGGAGGACGAGATGGCACTGACGGAGGACACCGAGCGCTTCGAGACCGTGATCGTCGGGGGCGGCCAGGCGGGCCTCGCCGTCGGCTACCACCTGACGAAGCGAGGACATTCGTGCGTCATCCTCGAGGGGAACGACCGCATCGGCGACTCCTGGCGCAAGCGCTGGCCGACGCTGCGGCTGTACTCACCGGCCCGGGCGGCCGCGCTGCCGGGCATGCGGTTTCCGGCTCCGTCCCATTCGTTCCCGAGCGGGCGCGACATGGCCGACTACCTCGAGGCGTACGCGCACAGGTTCGCCCTTCCCGTCCGGACCGGGGCCGCGGTGGACGGTCTGGAACGAAACGGCGATGGGTACGCCGTCATGGCCGGTGAGCGTCGGTTCGAGGCGGACAACGCCGTGGTGGCAACCGGCGTCTTCCAGCACGACCACCCGGTGATCCCCGCGTTCGCCGCCGAGCTCGATCCCATGATCCGGCAGCTCCACTCCGCCGACTACCGCAGCCCCGCGCAGCTGCAGGAAGGCCCCGTGCTGGTCGTGGGTGCCGCCCACTCGGGAGGAGACATCGCCTACGAGGTCGCGCGCGCGGGCCACCGGACGCTGCTGTCCGGCCGCGACACGGGGCAGATCCCGTTCGACATCGAGGGCCGCGGGGCGCGGTTCCTCTTCCCGCTCCTCCGGTTCGTCGCCACCCGCATCCTCACCGTCTCGACGCCGATCGGCCGCAAGGCGAGAGCGACGATCCGCGCGCACGGAGGCCCGCTCCTGCGAGTCAAGCGGACCGACCTCGAGGCCGCCGGCGTGGAGCGCGTCTTGGAACGGACCGTCGGCGTCGAGGACGGGAAGCCGATGCAGGCAGACGGCCGGGTCGTCGACGTGTCGAACGTGATCTGGTGCACCGGGTTTCGCAACGACTACGGCTGGATCCGGTTCCCGCTGCCGGTGGACGCCGACGGATTCCCTGAGCAAGAGCGCGGGACCGTCCCCTCGTCGCCCGGCCTCTACTTCGTCGGGCTTCCCTTCCTTCATTCCTTCGCCTCCATGCTCATCATCGGAGCGGGCCGGGACGGCGAGAAGGTCGCGAAGCACATCGTGTCGCACCGCTCGAAGAGCCGACGGCGCGAGCGCCGGGGAAGCGGAACGCGCGCCTCGGCGGGACAGGAGATCGCGGCATGAAGGCGAGCGCCGACGAGACTCATAGGGATGGGCAAAACGGGGGCTGGGACGAGACCGTCCTCGTCTGGAACGCGACTGTGGCCAGGATCCAGGCGCCCAGAAGCCCGACGGGCCGGAGCGAGGCCGGCCCGTCGTCGTGTGAGCCCCTGACCGCTCTTAGCCGCCTGCGCGGTAGAAGAGCCAGGCGTCCTTCATGCGCTGCGCCTGGCCCGGCGTGAACTCCGTGTAGCAGGAGTCGAACGAGTAGTCCATATAGTTGTGGATCGGGTCGAGCCCGGGCTCCGGGCAGGTGTCCTTCCCCTCGGGACACCCGGAGGTGGGGGTCTTCTGCGGCGGCGTATCGGTGACGAAGTCGCCCCGCTTGCTGCAGCCGTTGAAGAACGTGTGCTCGAGGTTCAGCCAGTGCCCGACCTCGTGGGTAGCCGTCTCGCCCTGGTCGAACTCTCCGGCGTAGGTGTCCGACGTGCCCCGCATCGACTCCCAGTCGACGACGACGCCGTCCAGATAGGCCTGCGACGGCGAGGTCAGGATCGAGGGCAGGTAGGCCCAGCCGAGGTACGCGCCGGCCGTCGTCGAGTAGAAGTTGAGAGCATCGGCGCCGCCGCGGCGGAGCGTCCTCTTCATGTCGTGCTCGGCGCCGCCGGATCCCGAGTAGAACCACTTGGCGTTGTCGGTGCGCGTGACGCCGGCGAGCTCGAACGTGAAGCCCGTGTCGGCACCGCCCTCGCCGCCGCCGAAGGTCACGTT
>JBOHAK010000391.1:0-3186 GCA_050697795.1 Gaiellaceae bacterium | reverse complement strand
CGTGCCGAACGCACGCGCAAGCGCGTCCAGCTCGCGGTCGGGCTCGGGATCGAACGAGATCCGGCACAGCCCGCGGGCGCTCGCCGCGACGAGCAGCAGGCCGACCGGTGAGTCGGCGAGGTCGTAGGCGACGTCGAGGAGCCCGGCCTCGGACGCGGCCTCCCGGAAGCGGCTGTCGAGATGGTCTGGAACTGCGGTCATGTGGTCTGCCTCCTTCGCAGGCGCCGCACACCGGACGATGCGGCCTGGCGCGCGGCCTCCGCGCTCGAGCCGAGCGCGGCGCCGATGTCGTCGTAGGAAAGGTCGTAGCCGTAGCGGAGGACGACGGCCGCCCGCTCGGTCGGCGGGAGCTCACCCGCGAGGTGCTCGAGGTCGGCGTACGCCGGCCGCTCGTCGGCGACCGGCACCTCCCTCGGCTCGAGGACCGGGGCTGCCCGCCGCCGCTCGTCGACCGCGACGCGCGTCGCGATCGTGAACGCCCATGCACGAAGGTGCCGCCCGTGCTCGAGCTTCCCGTAGGCGCGCAGCGCCCGCAGGAACGTCTCCTGGAACGCGTCCTCGGCGGCCTCCCGGCCGAGCAGGCGCGAGAGGTAGCCGAAGATCTCGTCCCTACGCTCCTCGTAGAACCGCTCGAAGGGCGGTATCGCGGCCACGACCTCCATCATCACGGTGAAACGCTCTCGCCCGCCGAGATGTGAGACTGCGCCGATGCGGACTGCGGTCGTCGGGCACGTCGAGTGGGTCGAGTTCGCCCGGGTGAAGCGGATGCCGCTCTCGGGTGAGATCGTCCAGGCCGCCGAGGTGTGGTCCGAGCCGGCCGGTGGAGGAGGGGTCGCCTCCGTGCGGCTCGCCCGCCTCGCGGGCAACTGCACGCTGTTCACCGCGCTCGGTCGGGACGAGCTCGGCGAGCGCGCGTTCGCAGGGCTCACGAGTCTCGGCGTGCACGTCGACGCCCGCCGCCACGAGGAGCCCCAGCGCCGCGGCTTCACCTTCGTGGATGCGGCCGGCGAGCGGACGATCACGATCATCGGCGAGAAGCACGTCCCGCGCGGCGCGGATGCTCTGACCTGGGAGGAGCTGTCCGAGGCCGACGCCGTCTACTTCGTGAGCGGCGATGCCGCCGCCGCACGAGCGGCCCGGCGCGCCCGGGTGCTCGTGGCCACGGCGCGCGTGCTCTCGGTGCTCGCCGAGGCGGGCGTCGAGCTGGACGCGCTCGTCCGCAGCGGCCGCGATCCGGACGAGCGCTTTGCACCCGGAGACCTCGACCCGCCGCCGCGGCTGGCCGTTGCGACCGCCGGGGCGGACGGGGGCGTCTGGACCACCGCCGACGGACGCTCGGGCACGTATGACCCGCAGCCGCTCCCGGGCCCGCTCGAGGATTCGTACGGCGCCGGCGACAGCTTCGCGGCCGGGCTCACCTACGCGCTCGGCCGCGCGGACGGCGTCGAGCGCGCACTCGCCTTCGCGGCCGGCTGCGCGAGCGCCGCGCTCGCGCGCCGCGGCGCCCACGGTCGCCCGGAAGCCTCCTAGCCGCCCGTTCCCTCCAGCCGGCGCAGGATGTAGTCGGCGTACCAGCTCGGCCAGTCCTCGTCGCGGCCGCCGAGGCCCCGCTCGTACTCGCCGTGCGCCCGCTCCGCCTCGCGCAGGAGCTCGGCGAGCTGCTCCCTGCTCACGTCCAGCTGCACCGCTGCCTCCTTCCGGGGACGTCGTCGCCCATTATCGGCGTCGGAGGGGCCTGCATGCGGGTGGGGCGGAAGGGTTGCCATGTGGGGGAATGTGGTCTAAAGTGGGGTGAAGTGGTACGGAAGGAAGGCGTCCACCCTTGCTCCTCGGCGAGTACGAGCACACCATCGACGACAAGAACCGGCTCACGCTCCCGGCTCGCTTCCGCGAGGCGTTCGCGGACGGCGTGGTCGTCACACGGGGCATCGACCCCTGCCTCGCCGTCTACACACGCGAGGGCTGGGACGACTTCGTGCGCTCGCAGCTGGCCGGTCTCGACCAGTTCAGCCGGGAGGCGCGCCAGATGCGGCGCTTCCTCTTCTCGGCCGGCGCCGAGGCCGAGCTCGACAAGCAGGGGCGCGTGACGCTCCCGGCGGGCCTCCTCCGGAAGGCCGGCCTCGCGCGCGACGTCGTCGTGGCGGGCGTCGGCGAGTGTCTCGAGGTGTGGGACCGCGCCGCCTGGCAGATCCAACTGGAAGACGTGGAAGGGAGGGCGGAGGTTGTTGCGGAACGCCTTGCAGCACGAGAGAGCTGACCACGTCCCCGTCCTCGCCGACGAGGTGCGCGAGCTCCTCGCCGTCGAGCCGGGCCAGACCGTGATCGATGCGACCTTCGGGGCGGGGGGCCATGCGGCGCTCCTCTGTGACGACCTCGCGGGCCGCGGCCGCTTCGTCGCGATCGACAGGGACGCGAGCGTGCGGCCGTACTTCGAGCGCTTCCAGCGGCGCTGCGGCGTGCAGGCACGTTTCCTCCGCGGCGACTTCGCGGTCGTCCTCGGCCAGCTCGCCCACAACGGGATGGAAGCCGACGCGATCCTGCTCGACCTCGGCGTCTCGAGCATGCAGATCGACCGGCCCGAGCGCGGCTTCTCGTACGCCGCCGACGCACCGCTGGACATGCGCATGGACGCCTCGGCGCCGCGCTCGGCCCGCGACATCGTCAACGAAGCAGGCGAGCGCGAGCTCGCGGACGTCTTTCGCCGCTACGGAGAAGAGCGCTTCTCGCGCCAGATCGCACGGGCCATCGTTCGCCGTCGGGTCGAGCAGCCCTTCGAGCGGACCGCCGACCTCGTCGAGGTCGTGCGCGCGGCCATCCCGGCGCCGCGCCGGTTCGGCGACGGTCATCCGGCGAAGCGTGTCTTCCAGGCGCTGCGCATCGTCGTAAACGAGGAGCTCGACGCGCTCGAGCAGGCGCTTCCCGCCGCCGTCTCGCTGCTCCGCCCGGGCGGCCGCATCGCCGTCGTGAGCTTCCACTCCCTCGAGGACCGGATCGTGAAACGGTTCTTCGCCGCGCAGGCACGCGGTTGCACGTGCCCGCCCGACCTGCCCGTCTGCGTCTGCGGGAAGGAGCCGACGCTACGACTCGCCGCACGGAAGGCCGTGAGGCCCTCGCCGTCCGAGACCGCCGAGAATCCACGCGCATCGTCCGCCCGGCTCCGCGCGGCGGTGAAGGCCTGATGGCCAC
>JBOHAK010000390.1:0-8242 GCA_050697795.1 Gaiellaceae bacterium | reverse complement strand
GCGCCCCGGTGAAAGCGATGATCGCTCCGACGAGGAGCGCGACCTGGAATCCGTCGACGAACGCGGCCTGAGGGCTTGCGCCTGAGGCGAGCGCCTCGGTCTGCCGGGAGGTCAGGATCGCGCCCATGACGGCGATGCCGAGCGCACCGCCGACCTGCCGGAACGTGTTCAGGACGCCCGATCCGACACCCGACTTCGCGACGGGGACGGACCCGAGCGCGGCCGCGGTCATCGGGGTCATGACCAGGCCCATGCCGAGCCCGCCGGCGAGGAGGCCCGGAAAGATGTCCCAGAAGGTCGAGCCGAGGCCGAGGCGCGAGAAGACGAGCAGGGCGAGGGTCAGGCAACTCATCCCGACGGTCATGAGCCAGCGGGAGCCGACGCGGTCGGAGAACTTCCCGGCCGCCGGGGCGATCAGGATGATCAGGACCGTCATCGGCAGGAAGACCGCGCCCGTCTTGGTGGCCGAGTAGCCCAGGACGTTCTGCATGTAGATCGACATGAAGAAGAAGACGCCGAACATGGCGAGCGTCACGAGCAGCGCGACGACGTTCGCTCCGGCGAAGGTCGAGCTGCGGAACAGCGAGAGGTCGAGCATCGGCGAGCGCTGGTGCGCCTCGAGCCAGACGAAGGCCGCGAACGCGACGGCCGAGAGCACGAAGAGCCCGACGATCAGCGGATCGCCCCAGCCGTAGGCGTTCGCCTCGATGAGCGCGAAGGTCAGCGCGAAGAGGGCCACCGCCGAGGCGAGGAGGCCCGGGATGTCG
Organism: Gaiellaceae bacterium; assembly: GCA_050697795.1. Taxonomy (GTDB): domain Bacteria; phylum Actinomycetota; class Thermoleophilia; order Gaiellales; family Gaiellaceae; genus JAIBJN01. The sequence continues at coordinate 7,475 of JBOHAK010000390.1, read as the reverse complement.
AGCCGCTGGTCGGCCGACGTATCACGGGACTCGTGGATCACGAGCGCGCTCACGACGATCCCGAGCACGCCGATCGGGACGTTGACGAAGAAAATCCAGCTCCAGTCGATGTGCTCGGTGATGAGGCCCCCGATCAGCGGGCCGATCGCGAGCGCCATCGCGGAGACGCCGGCCCAGATGCCGATCGCCATCCCGCGCTGGTGCGGCGGGAACGTGGCGGAGATGATCGAGAGCGTCGCCGGCAACATGATCGCCGCGCCGACGCCCTGGATCATCCGCGCGCCGATCAGCGTGCCGCCCGACGTGGCGAGCCCGCAGGCGAGCGATGCCAGCGTGAAGATCGCGAGCCCGATCAGGAAGACGCGGCGCCGGCCGAAGAAGTCGGCCAGCTTGCCACCGGAGAGCATGAGCACGGCGAAGGTGAGCGCGTAGGCGTTCACGGTCCACTCGAGCTCCGAGAGGCCGATGTCGAGGTCGCGCTGGATGGACGGCAGCGCGACGTTCACGACGGTGTTGTCCAGCATGATCATGAAGAGCGCGAACGCGAGCGCGCCCAGCGTCCACCACTTGCGGTTCTCCTCGGCGAAGATCCTTGCCTTCACGGCGTGTCCTCCTCGAAGCTCCTGGGGTTCAAACGGTATCGGCGCGCGGCGAGGCCAGGCCGGCCACACCGCGTCAGAGGTGAGGAACTCCCTGTCAGTGCCCGCGTGTCATTTGCCGGCGGGCAAGGACGATCACGCTCACGGGCTCCACGTCTTCGTGCCCGCAGAGCTTCGGGGTCGAGCTTCGGGCCGGCGGTGGCGTGCCGGTCGTGCCTTCGCTCAAGTACTCCGCCCAGTAAGGATCCACCTTGCGACCCATGTCGCGATCGTACGATCGCGCGGGGCGCCATCCAGAGCGCGGTGACGCGGCGGCCGCTCCGGACATGCCCCGGTGCCTGGCACCGGGGCATGTCCCAAGGGACGGCCCCCTTCCGCGCGCCTAGACTTCGCGGCGGCATGGCCGAGGTCGTCTGGAGGCCCGACGAGCGGACGCTCGCCCACGCGAACGTCGTCCGGCTCATGCGGAAGCACGGGCTCGACGACTACCGCGCGCTCGTCCGGAGGTCGCAGGACGAGCCCGAGTGGTTCTGGCCGGCGGCGATCGAGGACCTGGGGCTCGAGTTCTCCCGGCCGTGGGAGCGGGTCTACGACGACTCGCGAGGGCCCGAGTGGACGACGTGGTTCGTCGGCTCGCAGGTGTCGATCGCGCGCATCTGCGTCCACCGCTGGGCCGAGCGGACGCCCGACAAGGTGGGCGCCGTCTTCGCCGGGGAGGACGGCTCGCGGCGCGAGCTGACCTTCGCCGAGCTCTCGCGGGACGTGACGCGCCTGGCGGAGGGCCTCGTGCGCCTCGGCGTCGAGCCGGGTGACCGCGTGGCGATCTACATGCCCATGTGTCCCGAGGTCGCGGTCGCCTCGCACGCCTGCGCGCACGTCGGCGCCGTGCAGGTGCCCATCTTCTCCGGGTTCGCGGCGCCTGCCGTCGTCCAGCGGCTCCAGGACTCGGAGGCGAAGGTGGTCATCACGGCGGACTACTCGGTGCGGCGCGGTGCCAGACTTCCGATGCGGGAGGCCGTGGACGAGGCCGTGCGCGAGGCGCCCTTGGTCGAGCACGTCGTGACGTGGGCACGGGACGAGGGCTGGGGCGCGATCGTCGAGGAGAGCCCCGGCGAGCTCCCGCCGCTCGAGGTGGACGCCGAGCACCCGTACCTGCTCACCTACACGTCGGGGACGACCGGGAGGCCGAAGGGCGTCCTCCACGTCCAGGGCGGGTTCCTCGTCTCCATCACGCGCGAGGTCGCCTACCAGGCCGATGCGCACCCCGAGGACGTCATCCACTTCGCCACGGACATGGGCTGGATCATGGGGCCGTGGATGGTGGTGGGCGGCGGCGCCCTCGGCTGCACGCTCGTCTTCGCCGAAGGCGCCCCGGACCGCCCGGCCGACCGGCTCTGGCGCCTCGTCGAGGCCGAGCGCGTCTCCGTCCTCGGGCTCTCGCCGACGCTCGTGCGCGCGCTGCTTCCCAACGGCGACCCGGAGGCCGACCTCTCGTCGCTCCGCACGCTCGTCACGACGGGCGAGCCGTGGAACCCCGACCCGTACCGGTGGCTCTTCGAGCAGGTCGGCGGCGGGCGCTGCCCGATCATCAACTGCTCCGGCGGGACCGAGGTGGGCGCCTGCTTCCTCTCGCCCACGCCGGCGATCCCCATCAAGGCCTGCTCGCTCGGCGGGCCGGCGCTCGGCATGGCGATGGACGTCGTGGATCCCGCGGGCAACTCGCTCGTGGGAACGGGCGAGGTCGGCGAGCTCGTCTGCCGGAAGCCGTTCCCGGGGATGACGCGCGGCTTCTGGCGCGACCCGGAGCGCTACCTGGACGCCTACTGGCGTCGCCTCCCGGGGGTGTGGGTGCACGGCGACTGGGCCTCGGCCGACCAGGACGGGTACTGGTTCCTCCACGGCCGCTCCGACGACACGCTCAACATCGCCGGCAAGCGCATCGGGCCTGCCGAGCTCGAGTCTGCCGCGGTCGCGCACCCCGCCGTCGCGGAAGCCGCCGCGGTCGGAGTTCCACACGAGGTGAAGGGGGAGGTGGCGTGGATCTTCTGCGTCCCCTTACCCGGCCACGAGCCGACCGACGAGCTCGCTGACGAGGTGGCGGCCCGCGCCGCGGCCGAGCTCGGGAAGGCGTTCCGACCGGACCGCGTCGTCTTCGTGCCGGCGCTCCCGAAGACTCGGAGCGCGAAGATCGTCCGCCGCGCCGTCCGCGCGAAGGCGCTCGGCAAGGATCCGGGCGACCTCTCGTCGGTCGAGAACCCCGAGGCGCTGGAGGACATTGCTCGCGCCCTCTGAGTACGAGGGGACGCCCACCCGCGGCTACCTCGACACGGGCACCTACGGGCTCCCGCCGCGCTCGACGCTCTGGGCGCTCGAGCAGGCGCTCGTCGGCTGGCGCACGCGGCAGCGCTGGCGGGACTGGGAGGAGGACGGCGAGGCGTGCCGCGCTCTCTTCGCGCAGCTCGTCGGGGCGCGCGCCGAGGACGTCGCGCTCGTCTCGGCCGTCTCGGCGGGCGCCGGGATCGTCGCCGCGAGCCTGCCGGCCGAACCGGGCGACAACGTCGTCCTCTACGAGCGGGACTTCATGTCGGTCGTGCTCCCCTGGCGCGGCCTCGAGGCGCGGGGCGTGGAGCTGCGCCTGCTCCCGCTCGAGCGGCTGGCGGACGGCGTCGACGAGCGCACCGCCCTGGTCGCCGTCAGCTCGGTCCAGTCCGCGGACGGCACGGTCCCCGACCTGGCCGCTCTCAAGCGCACCGGCGCGCGGCTCTTCGTCGACGGCACGCAGGCAGTCGGCGCCGTCCCGACCGATCTCGACGGCGTGGACTACCTCGTCACGCACGCCTACAAATGGCTCCTCTCCCCGCGCGGGCTCGCGTTTTTGTACGTCCGACCGGAGCGCCGGGCGGAGATCGAGCCGTGGACGGCCGGCTGGAAGTCGTGCCCGGAGCCGTACGAGGACTACTACGGGTTCCCCGAGCTGACCGAGGACGCGCGGCGGCTGGACATCTCGGTGCCCTGGTTCGCCGCCGCCGGGGCCAAGCGGAGCCTCGCGCTGCTCGTCTCGCTGGGCGCCGAGCGCATCGCCGAGCACAACCTCTCGCTGGCCGCGCGCTTCGCGGGCGAGCTCGGCCTGCCGGAGCCCGCGGCGCCGATCGTCCGGGTCGACGTCGACGACGCCGAAGCCGCGGTCGAGCGGCTACGGGCGGCCGGCGTCGCCTGCTCGGCCCGCGGCGGCTCGGTCCGGCTCTGTTTCCACCTCTACAACGAGCCCGAGGACGTCGACCTCGCGCTCGAGGCGCTCGGATCCTCGGTGCAAACGTCCTAGCCGGTTTTCGCCTTATAGGCGTAAACAGCTAGACTGGAGACGATGAGGCTCGCGCTCGCTCAGATCGACACGGTCGTCGGCGACCTCGACGGGAACCGCGACCGGATCCTCGCCCGCCTCGACGAGGCACGCGCCGCCGGCGCCGACCTCGTGCTCTTCCCCGAGCTCGTCGTCACCGGCTACCCGCCGGAGGACCTGCTCCTCCGTCCGGGCTTCCTGCGCGCGGCGGCAGCCACGGTCCAGGAGGTCGCCGCCGCCACGACCGGGATCGCCGCGCTCGTGGGGACGCCGCACCTCGACCGCGATCTCTTCAACGCCTGCGCCGTCTGCGTGGACGGCGAGGTGAAGGCGGTCTACCGCAAGCAGTTTCTCCCCAACTACGGCGTGTTCGACGAGGACCGGTACTTCCAGCCGGGACGAGGGCTCGTGCTCCTGCGCAGCGGCGAGACGCTCGTCGGGCCCACGATCTGCGAGGACATCTGGCAGCCGGGGCCGCCGGCCACCGATCTCGCGCTTGCCGGCGCGCACGTGGTCGCCAACGTCTCCGCCTCGCCGTTCCACGTCGGGAAGGGCGCCGAGCGGGAGGAGATGCTCGCGACGCGCGCCCGCGACAACGCGTGCTGGATCGCGTACGTGAACGCGGTCGGCGCGCAGGACGAGCTCATCTTCGACGGCCAGAGCCTCGTCCTCGACGAGCAGGGAGAGGTCGTGGCGCGCGGGCCTGCGTTCGAGGAGGCACTACTGCTCGTCGACGTCGACCCCGCGACCGCGGTCGCTCGGCGTCTCCGCGACACGCGCCGCCGGGGGCTCGCGCGGGCGAGACGGGAGATTCCCGAGCCGCCGGTCGTCGAGCTGCCGGCCCAGGACGGGAAGCGGGCGGCGATCGCGCCGGTCGTGGCCCCGGTTCTCGGCGAGCTTGAGGAGATGCGGCTCGCGATCGAGCTCGGATTGCGCGACTACGTCGAGAAGAACGGCTTCACGGACGTCGTCCTGGGCATGTCGGGCGGCGTCGACTCGGCCCTCACGGCAGCGCTCGCGGCCGAGGCGCTCGGGCCGGAGCACGTCGTTTGCGTCTCGATGCCGTCGCGCTTCTCGTCGGGGGAGACGCGGACCGATGCTCGGCTCGCGACGGAGAGCATCGGCGCGCGCTATCTGGAGCTGCCGATCGTGCCCATCGCCGAGGCGGTCGGCTCGACCCTGGCCGAGGCCTTCGCCGGCACGGAGCCCGGCGTCGCCGAGGAGAACGTCCAGGCGCGTGTGCGGGGGCTCCTCGTGATGGCGCTCTCGAACAAGTTCGGCTGGCTGGTGCTCGCGACGGGGAACAAGAGCGAGCTCTCGGTCGGCTACGCGACGCTCTACGGCGACATGGCGGGCGGGTTCGCGCTCCTGAAGGACGTCTACAAGACGGACGTGTTCCGGTTGGCGCGGCACCTGAACGAGCGCGCCGGGCGGGAGCTCATCCCGTCCTCGGTGCTCGACCGCGCGCCGAGCGCCGAGCTGCGCCCCGACCAGCGCGACGAGGACTCGCTTCCGCCATACGCGCAGCTCGACCGGGTGCTCGAGGCGTACGTCGAGCTCGACAGCTCCCGTGAGGAGCTGACCTCGGACGGCTTCGAGCCGGAGGTCGTGGAGCGGGCGCTCGGAATGATCGACCGCGCGGAGTTCAAGCGCCGCCAGGCGCCGCCGGGGGTGAAGCTGCGCCCCAAGGCGTTCGGCCGCGACCGCCGCCTCCCGATCACGAACCGCTGGCGCGGCTAGGACTCGACCGCCGCCTCCAGGGCGTCCAGCAGCCGGGCGAGCTTCTCGAACCAACGCAGCCGCTCGGGGTACGGGACGGCCGCGTTCGCGGGCGAGGTGGACGGCAGGACGAACAACCGCGTCTCGCCCAGCACCCGCTCCTGGACCCCGAGCTCGCTGCGGGCGAGGCCAAATACCCCCTGGTGGGCCGCCTTGCCGACGAAGCGATCGCGCCCGGGCGCAGCTCAGCCGCGAGCCGCTCGAGCCACTCCGCGGAGCCGGCGAAGTCCGCCCGGCGCAGGTCGTCGCTCCCCTTCGTCGTCCGGTAGGCCGCATTCGTGAGCCCGTAGCCGAGCGCCGGCAGCTCCCACTGCTCGCGCGGGTCGAGGAGCCGGGGCGTCAGGCCCGAGTCGGCCAGCAGGCGCCAGAAGCCGTTCCGCGGATTGGCGAAGTGGGCGCCCGCCGCCGCCGAGCGCCGGCCCGGGTTGATCCCGCAGAAGACGCAGCGCAGGCCGGGGGCGAGCACGTCGGGCACGGCAAGGGGCCTGTCCGGAGGGTGACCGCGGTGGATGGCACGCGACACGTGATGCGAGGGAAGGACGCAGGGAGCGGCGATACGAAACATATCGCCGCGACTGAGGACGCGGCCTCGCATCGCGTGGCGCCTGCCAGTCGCTCCGGTTCATCCTCAGGGCAGGCGCCTGAACCCGCCGGCTGGGCCACGGCGATACTCTACGTCCGAGCGACAAGGAGGCAGCAATGGCGCAGGTCGAGGACAAGCCGGGGATCGCGACGCGGACCCTGAAGAACTACATCGGAGGACGCTGGGTCGACGCCGACGGCGTCGAGACCGATCCCGTGACGAATCCCGCGAACGGCGAGGTGCTCGCGCAGGTGCCGCTCTCCGGCCCGTCCGAGATCGACGCAGCCGTGCGCGCCGCGCGCGAGGCCTTCCCCGGCTGGCGCGCCACGCCGCCGCTCGAGCGCGCGCGCGCCTGCTTCCAGCTCAAGTACCTCCTCGAGGAGGCGAAGGACGAGCTCGCGCTGCTCGTCACGCGCGACAACGGCAAGGCGATCAAGGACGCCTCCGGCGAGGTGCGCCGCGGCATCGAGTGCGTCGAGGTCGCCACCGGCATCCCCTCGCTCATGCAGGGCGCGAACCTCGAGGACGTCTCGCGCGGGATCGACTCCGACATGATCCGCCAGCCGATCGGCGTCTTCGCCGGGATCACGCCGTTCAACTTCCCCTTCATGGTCCCGATGTGGTTCCTGCCCTTCGCCGTCGCATGCGGGAACACGTTCGTCCTCAAGCCCTCGGAGCAGGATCCGCTCGCCGTCGAGCGGACGTTCGAGCTCCTGGACGGCATCGGCCTGCCTCCGGGCGTCGTCAACCTCGTGCAGGGCGGCAAGGACTCCGTCAACGCGCTCCTCGAGCACCCCGGCGTCGACGGCGTCTCCTTCGTGGGCTCGACGCCGATCGCCCACCACGTCTACGAGACGGCGGCCAAGCACGGCAAGCGCGTCCAGGCGCTCGGCGGGGCGAAGAACCACGTGATCGTCATGCCCGACGCCGAGCTCGAGAGCGCCGTCGACGGCGTCCTCTCCTCCGCCTCCACGCGGCGGGCCAGCGCTGCCTCGCGAACTCCGTCTGCATCGCCGTGGGCGACGCCTACGAGCCGCTCAGGGAGAGGCTCGTGGAGAAGGGCGGCGCGATGGTCGTGGGCGACGGCGCCGACACGGAGACCGAGGTGGGGCCCGTGATCTCCTCCTCCTCCCACGAGCGCATCCTCGGCTGGATCGAGAAGGGCGTCGAGGAC
>JBOHAK010000389.1:0-6208 GCA_050697795.1 Gaiellaceae bacterium | reverse complement strand
CCGACGACGTCCAGGGATCGGCCTCGGTCCGCCGGCTCGGTTGCGACGAGGAGCTCCTCTCGCTCCCGCTGGAGCCGGAGACGCGCTGGACGGTCGAGCTCGAACCGGGCGCCTACGAGATCGCGATGGAGGCCGTTACCTTCGAGGCCGGGAGCACGAGCGGCGACACGAGCGGCGTCCTCGGCGTGGTCGTCGACGCGACCGCGCCGCTCGAGGTCCGCCCCGCGGGCCCACCCGTCACCTGCGGGACGGGCTAGCTACTCGTCGACGTAGACGAGCCAGGTGCCGCGCTTCGGGGTCGCCTGCCCGACCGTCTCGCCCGTCTCGAGATCGACGAGCTCGTACCGCCGGCCTTCCTCCGTCGCGACATAGAGGAGGCCTCCGCTGACCTGGGAGAGATCGGCCGCCCGGCGGGTCAGCGAGAACCGCTGCTCGCCGTCGGTGTCGAAGACGATCACCGCCTGCTCGCCCGAATCATCCTTCCAGGCCGAGGCCAGGAGCGCGTCGCCGCGGGTCGCGACCCAGTTGGTCTCGTCGCTCAGCCGGCGGACGCTCCAGTCGCCCGGGTCGATCAGCACGAGTCCGGCCGGCGTCACGTCCATGTCGTCGCCGTCGGCGGCGTAGTGGGAGCCGCTCACCGCGACGAGCCCGCTCGGGAGCCAGACGGCGTTCCGCTCGGGCCCGTTGATCGCTTTCGCGTGGGCGGCCGGCTCGAGCCAGTCCCGCAGGCGGCCGAGGAGGGAGACGGGCTCGGAGAGGTCGTGGTAGCGGACCTCGAGCGTCTCCAGGTCGACCTCGGCGACCCGGTTCCCGGCTGGGACGACGAGCGCGCGGCTTCCGGACGGGTCGACGGCGAGCCCGGGGATGGACTGGCGGGAGCGGTAGTCCTGCTCGGTCTCGCCCTCGCTCTCCTGCTCCCAGCCCGCCCTGATCTCGCCGAGCTCGGCCGTGCGGACGCTCTCGCCGTCGAAGACCACCAGGCGCGCGGGCCCGATGCGGTCGGACGGCGCGAGCAGCAGGACGAGCCCGCCCTCGACCGGCTGGGACGAGAGCACGATGCCCTCGAGCTCGTGCTCGGACAGGACGGTCTGCGCGGCCGGGTCGAGCGCGACGGCGCGCCCGGTGGTCCCGCTGATCGAGGCGAGGAGGAGGTCGGGGGCGGCCCAGTGGAGGCGCTCGAAGTAGCCGCTGCCGCCGACGTCGACCGTTCCGAGCGACTCCATGCCTTCGAGGTCGATCAGCTGGACGTAGCCGCGGTCGTCGGCGCCGAGCGCGAGCATGCCGCCGTCCGGCGAGCGGTCGACCGCCGAGTGGTAGTAGGAGAACGACACCGACCGGCCGTCGACGGGCTCGAGCGTCCGCTCGTCCGCCCAGAAGACCTCGCTGCCGGTCAGGTCGTTCGAGAGGGCGAGCACGGCCTCCGCCGGGGCGGCCGCCGCCGTCGTGGTCGCGGGCGGGGGCGCGGCTTCCTCCGACCCCCCGCAACCGAGCAGGGCGAGCGCCGCGAGCGCCACCGGAAGCGTACGGATCATCACTTGCAGTACACCACGGGTTCCTCCGGGGTTCCAGTAGTGTCCCGGCGCGATGCGGTTCGAGCGCGTCCTCGTCGTCGGCGCGGGCCAGATGGGAGGCGGGATCGCCCAGGTGATGGCGGCCTCCGGCCGGCACGTCCTCCTGCACGACGCCGCGCCCGGCGCGGTCGAAAAGGGCCTCGCCACGATGCGCAAGAGCCTCGAGCGGCTGGCCGAGAAGGGTGGGCCGCACGATCCAGAGGAGGTGCTGGCCCGGGTCGAGCCGGTGGACGACCTGGCGCCGGCCGACCTGCTCGTGGAGGCCGTCGTCGAGGATCTCGGGGTGAAGCAGGAGATCTTCCGGCGCGCGGACTCCGTGCTGCCGCCCGAGGCCCTGCTCGCTTCCAACACGTCCTCGATCCCGATCGCCTCGCTGGCCGGGGTCACGGAGCGGCCCGACCGCGTGATCGGCATGCACTTCTTCAACCCGGTGCCCGTCATGGCGCTCGTCGAGGTCGTGCGCACCCCGGCGACCTCCGACGAGACCCTCGCCGCGATCGTCGAGCTCGCCCGCGAGCTCGGCAAGACGCCCGCGGAGGCGAACGACTTCCCGGGCTTCGTCTCGAACCGGATCCTGATGCCGCTCGTGAACGAGGCGGCCTACGCGCTCGCCGACGGCGTGGCCGAGGCGGAGGCCATCGACACGATCGCCAAGCTCGGCTTCAACCACCCCATAGGGCCGCTCGCGTTGGCCGACCTGATCGGGCTCGACACGTGCGTGTCGATCATGGAGGTGCTGCGCGACGGGCTCGGGGACGCGAAGTACGAGCCCTGCCCGCTGCTGCGCGAGCACGTCGCCGCGGGCCGGCTCGGCCGCAAGTCCGGCCGCGGCTTCTACGACTACTCCTAGCCGTCCGCGGGCGCCGTGCCCCGGCCGGACGTGCCGGGGTCAGACCCCGACGTGGCCGCAGCGGCCCGGCGCCCGGAGCCCGATGTCGACGTGGCCGGAGCGGACGACCGGCCGGAGCGAAGCCGCTCCGGCCCAGGGAAGAGTCCGAGCTGGCCTCGATCCGGCCACGGCCGCGGGCACCATGTCAGGGGTCAGACCCCGGCCGTGGCCGCCGGGGACCTGCCGGGGTCAGACCCGGACGTGGCCGCGGGGGGGACGCGGCCGGGGTGGATGAAGGGGCTTGGAGCTGCTTCTCTACAGGGTGAGCGCGCGCAAACCGATCTCGATCGAGCCGCCGAATACGAGGAGCCGCAGTGCGCCTGCTGATCGTTGACGACGACGCCGGACTCCGTGCCCTCTTCCGCACGACGTTCGAGGTCGTGGACGTCGAGGTCGAGGAGGCCGCGAACGGGGGGGACGCGCTCGCGGCGATTCAGCGCGGCCGGCCCGACGCGGTCGTGCTGGACGTGCGCATGCCGGGCATGGACGGCCTCGAGCTCTGCCGGCGGATCAAGGCCGACCCGATCCTCGCGGGCGTCTCCGTCGTGCTCCTCTCCGGTTCGGGCGACGAGGGGAGGGTGCGCGCACAGGAGGTGGGCGCCGACGCGTTCCTGCTGAAGCCCTTCAGCCCGCTCGAGCTCCTGAATGTGGTCGGGCGCGTCACGGGCGGGCTCGGGCCCGCGCCGCCACGGCCCCGCGCGGCCGAGGACGCGGGCGAGGGGCAGCAGATCCTCCTCTACGCGCGCGACCTGCGGCACCTGCTCGAGATCGAGCGTGGGCAGCGGCTGCTGCTCGAGGACGCGTACAAGGAGACGGTCGCCGCGCTCGCGAGCGCGCTCGAGTCGAAGGACACGGGCACGCGGGCGCATTCTCAGCGCGTCCAGCGCTACGCGCTCGAGCTCGCACGCCACATCGATCCGGATCTGATCGAGGACCCGAGCGCCGAGTACGGCTTCCTCCTCCACGACGTCGGCAAGATCGGGATCCCGGACCGCATCCTCCAGAAGCCCGGCCCGCTGAACGACGGCGAGCGCCGGCTCATGCGGACGCACACCATCCTCGGCGAGCAGATGCTCGGCGGCGTCGCGTTCCTGCGGGGCGAGGGGCTGCGCATCGTCCGCTCGCACCACGAGCGCTGGGACGGGGCGGGCTACCCGGACGGGATCGCGGGCACCGACATCCCGCTCGCGGCCCGCATCTTCGCCGTCGCCGACGCGCTCGACGCGATGACGAGCGACCGCCCGTACCGCCCGGCCCTCGGCTGGGACCATGCCGGGCCCGAGATCGTGGGCGAGTCCGAGCGGCAGTTCGACCCGACGGTCGTCTCGGCCTTCGTGGCCCGCGAGGCGCAGCTCCGTGCGGTGCGGCGCGAGTTCGCCCCCGCCTGACCCCCCTTTCGAGGCTCAGGTCCGCCGCGCGTGCGGGCGATCTCTCGTGCCATGCGGAGACTCACGCTCGCCCTCGCGATCCTGGTGGTCGCGGTCCCGATTGCGGGCTGCGCAGGCGCGGAAGGACGAGAGGCTCAGGCCCTCCTCGACAAGTCGAACGAGGCCTTCGCCGCCGTCGACACGTACAGGCTGGGCGGCCGGATGTCGATGGAGACGCCCTTCGGCGACGTCGGCTTCGAGATCAGTGCCGCCGTCGACCAGCGTAACGAGGCCTTCTCCATGAGGATGAGCTCGGCCGACCTTCCCGGCGGGGAGATGCACATGGTCGTTCGCGGCGGCGTCTTCTGGATGAGGATGGACGGCTCGGGGTGGCAGCGCCTTCCGAATCCCCCGCCCGGAATGACGGGCGCGGAGCAATTCGACCTCCTCCCCTACGTCAAGGACGTCGAGGTGGACGAGGGTCAGACCGTCGCGGGCGAGCCGGCCGTCAAGATCACGGGCGTCCTCGACCTCGACAGCTTCGCCGAGGGATTCATGGCCGGGATTCCGGAGGGCGTCTCCGTCGACGCCTCCTTCGGGGACACGCGGATCGTCGTCTACCTCTCCGAGGCCACCAGCCTGCCGCTCCGGATGCTCATGGACCAGAGCATGGAGATCGAGGGCGAGACCATGGAGATGCAGATGGACCTCGCGCTGACCGGCATCAACGAGCCGGTGAAGATCCCCACTCCCGGCGCCTAGCCGGAGCGCCCCTCCCGCCTCTCTATACTCGCCGCGTGCCACGCCGGGACGAGCCCGTCCGCCTGACGCGCATCTACACGCGGGCCGGAGACGCGGGCGAGACGAGCCTGGGCGACGGGAGCCGCGTCCCGAAGACCGACCTCCGCATCGAGGCGTACGGGACCGTGGACGAGCTGAACTCGTTCGTGGGGCTCGCGCTCGCGGGCGACCTGCCCGAGGAGTTCGGGCCCTGGCTCGAGCAGGTGCAGAACGACCTGTTCGACCTGGGCGCCGACCTCTCGGTACCGCTCGAGGACGAGCGACGCGAGCGCCTGCGGGTGACGGCGGAGCAGGTCGAGCGCCTCGAGGACCTCTGCGACCTCGTGAACGAGCGGCTCGAGCCGCTCAAGAGCTTCGTCCTGCCGGGCGGGACGGAGGCCGCGGCGCGGCTGCACGTCGCGCGGGCCGTCTGCCGGCGCGCCGAGCGCCTCACCGTCGCGCTCGCCGCCGAGCACGGCGTGAACCCGGCCGCGCTCGCCTACCTGAACCGGCTCTCCGACCTCCTCTTCATCCTTGCGCGGGCGGCGAACGCAGGCTCGCCCGAGCCGCTCTGGCGCCCGGGCGGCGGCACCTCGTAGTACCGCGGCGTGACGGTCCTCGAGTTCGTGCTCGCGTTCGCCGGGTCGTTCGTGGCCGGGGCCCTCGGCTCGCTCGTCGGCCTCGTGCTCGGGAGCCTGCGCCTGCCGGCCGTCCTGCTCGCCTCTGGCAGCCCCGCGGCGGCGGCGGGGACGAACATCGCGGTGAGCGCCGCGGCGGCGCTCTCGGGCGGCCTCACGCACGCCCGCGCCGGGCGCGTGAGCTGGCGGATCGTCGCGTGGATGACGCCGCCCTCGGTGGCCGGCGCCTTCGTGGGCGGATACTTCGCGTACGCGGTCCCGTCGCGCCTGCTCCTCGCCGTCATCGCCGTCGTGCTCGCCTGGAACGGCCTCGACCTGCTGCTCGAGCTCCGGGCGGCGCCCGACTCGCGCCGGCCGAGGCTCGCGGCCGTCGTCTCCGGCGGGCTGATCGGCCTGCTTGGAGGCGCGGTCGGGCTGATCCTGGGGACGCTCCGCATGCCCGCGCTCCTCCGCAGCGTCGGCCTGCCCGCGCACACGGCCGTCGGGACGAACCTCGTCGTCGGCTTCTTCCTCGGCACGGCGGGGTTCGCGGCGCACCTCGTCCGCCTCGAGGTCGAGTGGATCGTGCTCGGCGTCAGCCTGGCCGGCGCGATTCCCGGCGCGTGGCTCGGCGCGCGCCACTCGGGGCGGATCCCGGAGCAGGCGCTACGGCGGCTGATCGGTGTGGCGCTCCTGGCCGTCGCGGCGGCGATCGCGGTCGCGGCCGCCGTGTAAACGGTCTAGCGCCCGGTCAGCCGGCGGAGGAGGCGCCCGACGCTCCGCAGCAGGCGTGCGTCCCAGAGCAGCTCCTGGTCGGCGCCGCCGGCGGTCTGGCCGAGCGGCCGCCGGGCACGGAGGGCGGCCGCGAAGGCGACCGAGAAGGCGGCGACGAGGATCCCGAAGCCGAGCTCCTGGCGGAGCTCCGAAAGGCTCGTGCTCCGCACCCGGTCGAACGGCAGCGTGAACCGCCCGCCGCCGCCGGAG
>JBOHAK010000388.1:0-2145 GCA_050697795.1 Gaiellaceae bacterium | reverse complement strand
GGCAAGCCGGGGACGACGGCGACCCCGGCCGCGAGGGCGCGCTCCGCCACGGCGATTGCGTCGCCGCCGGGCGGAAGCTCGAGCCAGGTGAAGAAGCCGCCTTCCGGACGCGTCCAGGAGGCGAGATCGCCGACGCGGCCGTCGAGCGCTCCCATGATCGCATCGCGGCGGGCGCGATAGAGGCCTCGCGCTCGCTCAAGCCCCTCGTCGAGCAGGCCGCGGCGCCCGTACTCCTCGAGCAGCCGCTGGCCGAGGGCGCCGGCGCACTGGTCGGTGTTCTGCTTCGCCCAGACGAGCTTGGAGACGACCTCGGCCGGGCCCGCCACCCACCCGAGACGAACGCCGGGGAAGAACGTCTTCGAGAACGTGCCGGCCTGGACGACGGTGTCCGGCGCCAGGCTCCAGAGGCTCGGCGGGCGCTCGTCCACGAAGGAGAGCTCCCGGTAGGCGACGTCCTCGAGGACGAGGATCCCGTGGCGCCGCGCCAGCTCGACGAGCGCCTCGCGCCGCTCCGCCGAGAGGCTCACCCCAGCCGGGTTCTGATGGTCCGGGATCGTGTAGAGGAGCTTCGGCCGGGGGCCGGAGGCGAGGGCGCGCTCGAGCTCGTCCACGGCCAGCCCGTCCTCGTCGAGCGGCACTCCCTCGACGACGGTCTCGAAGCCCTGGAACGCCATGATCGCGCCGAGGTAGGTCGGCGCCTCGACGAGCACGCGGTCGCCGCGGTCGAGGAACGCCTTGCCGACGAGCTCCATCGCCTCGACCGCGCCGCTCGTGAGCATGAGCTCGCCCTCGTCCGGGCGCCGGCCGTCGACCCGCTCGAGGCGCTCGGTGACGTAGTCGCGTGGCCCGGGCAGGCCTCCGGTGGGCGAGTACTGGAACGGCGAGGCGTCGCCGCGCTCGGCGAGCTCGCGCAGAATCTCCGCGAGCGCCGGGCCCGGGAACGTCAGCGGGTCGGGGAAACCGCCGGCGAAGGAGATGACGTCCTTCGCGCCCGCCATGGCGAGGATCTGGAGCAGCCCTTCGCCCGCCCCGCCGCGCGTCCGCGCGGCGAAGAGCGCCTCCCAGGACCGAAGCGTCGGCTCGACCGCCACAGGGAGATTGTGTCGCACCCGCACACGGGCGCGTCATGCGAGCGGCACCCCTCCAAGTAACACAGTGTTACTTGGGGGTGGGGCCGGCCGGCTCGGGGCGGTCCAGCAGGCGCGTCTCGATGCGGCGCGAGCGGGAGCGCAGCGCGAGCCAGACGAGCACGGCGAGCAGGACGAGCGGACCGAGCACGATGGCGAGGAAGAGCGCCACGACGCCGATGTCGCCGAGCAGGCGCAGGGCGTCGCGGGCGGCTCCGGCCGCCTCGCCCTCGTCCTTCCCCCCGGCCGCCGGCGCCTCGCGCGTGTGCAGGAGGAGCGTCAGCTCGGACGTGGCCGCCTCGCGTCGGTCGCGCGTGTTGGCGCGCAGCAGGTCGGCGCGCGCGGCGCGCTGCCGCTCGAGACGGATCTGGACGATCAGGCGCTCCTCGGGGTCGAGCGTCCCGCTCTCGAGGCGCAACTGCCCGATGCGGATCGCGCGATCGAGCTCCTCGATGCGCCGGTCCCGCCGGTCGATGCCGGCCTGGAGGTCGATCGTCTCCATGCGCTGGCCCGTGACCGTCCCGAGCTCGGAGAGGCGGACGACGGCGTCCTCGACGCGGCCGACCGGCACGCGGAGCTGGAGCTCCGCCTCGCCCTCGCGGCCGCTCGAGTCGACGTCCGACCCGGCCACCCAGCCGCCCAGATCCCGCGTGATCGCCATGGCGTGCTGGGACGCGGCGGCCAGCTCGTCGGCGTCGCGGAGGCGCAGCTCGACGAGGAGGTCGACGTCGGTGGCCCGCCTCGGGTCGAGGCTCTCGCCGCCGCTCAGCTCCCGCCCGGACTGCTGCTGCTTGCCGAGCGCGGTCCGCTCGCGGGCCGCGTCCTCCCCCACGAACGCGGATCCGTAGCCGAGGACGTCCGGGTTGGTGGGCACAGCCAGGGTGGGAGCAGGGGTCGCCGGGGATCCCGAGGCCGGCGCTTCCAGGGCGGAGTCGTCCCCGCCCCCTGGGGCGCCGGCGCCCCGCAACGCGAGCCCGGCGCCGATCCCGGCGACCGCGATGAGGACCATGGCCAACGC
>JBOHAK010000387.1:0-1750 GCA_050697795.1 Gaiellaceae bacterium | reverse complement strand
CGGCGCTTCGGCACGATCGGCTCGCCGCCCTCCACCCGCTCGACCAAGTGCGGCTCGAGCCAGATTCCGCCGTTCGCGATCGCCCCGTAGGCGGCGGCCATCTGGAGCGGCGTGACCGCGATGCCCTGGCCGATCGGGACGTTCCCGATCGTCGAGCCTGACCACTCGTCGGGCGGGAGCACGATGCCGCGCGTCTCACCGGGGTAGTCGACCCCGGTCTTCCGCCCGAACCCGAACCGGCGGATCCACTCCGAGAGCCGCTGCCGCTGAAGCTGGATGGCCAGCGTAATGACACCCACGTTCGAGGACTGCGAGAGGATCTGCGCGACGGTCAACGTCTGCATTCCGCGCGGGACCGCGTCGTGGATGACACGGTCGGCGACGTGGATCGAGCCCGGCAGGCGGAACCTCGTCGAGGGCGAGACGAGCCCGGTCTCGAGCACGGCTCCGATCGTCACGACCTTGAGGGTCGAGCCGGGCTCGTACGTGTCCGTGACGGCGCGATTCCGAAGACGCTGCTGGCCCCAGCGGGACACCGCCGGATAGGCGTTGGCGTCGAAGCCAGGCTCCACGCCGAGCGCGAGGATCCCGCCCGTCTTGGCGTCGAGGACGACCGCGGTCGCGGCCTTGGCTCCCCACTTCGCCCGCGCCCGCCGCAGGATCCGCTCGACCTGGCCCTGGAGCGAGTTGTCCACCGTGAGGTGGATGTCGCGGCCGTTTCGCACGGACTTCGACTCGACCTCGTCGAGCGTCCGCCCGAACGGATCGCGCACGATCGTCTTGGAGCCGTCCTCCCCGGCGAGGACCTCGTCGAACCGCAGCTCGAGCCCGGCGAGGCCGGTGTTCTCAGTGCCCGCGTAGCCGACGACCTCCGACGCGACGGCCCGCTGCGGGTATGCCCGGCGCTCCTCGGGGTAGAAGCCGAGGCCGGCGATGCCCTCGGCCTCGAGCGCCTTCGCCTTCTCCGGATCCGCCTTGCGCGCGAGGTACACGAAGCCGCGCGAGCGGTCGGCCAGCAGCGGATAGAGCTTGCCGGGATCGAGCTCGAGCGCCCGGCCGGCTGCCAGGGCCGCCTCCCGGGGATCGGCGACCTGCTTCGGGTTCGCGTACACGGTGATCGCGCGCTCCCCGAGCGCGAGCTGTACCCCGAGACGGTCGAAGATCGTGCCGCGTCGGGCGGGGACGGCCAGATCCTCACGGTGCTGGTTCGTCGCAAGCCGGTCGAGCGTCTGCGCCTTCACGGCCTGCAGCCATGCGACGCGGGCGGACGCGGCGACGAAGACCAGCGCGAAGACCGCGACGAGCAGCCGGATGCGCCTGTTCGCCTGGCGCACGTCGGCTAGTGCCTCTTCGGGTGATGGTGCCCCGCTTTCGCCCGGAGGGGCACTAGTGCCTCTTCGGGTTCCCGGCGCGCGCGAGGCGAACGTAGGTCGTCTGGTCCGGGCGCACGAGACCGAGCCTGTTGAGGGCGATCGACTCGATGCGCCCCGCCGCCGCCGAGCGGGAGAGCTCGGCGGACAGCGCGTCTCGCCGCGCCACGAGCTCGTTGCGCTGCTCCTCGAGCCGCTCGGCCTCCATGTTGAGGCGGAGCACGCCGACGTTCAGCGCGACGATTCCCGCGAGGAGGCCGGCGACGACGAGGATCCAGGCGACGCTCCCGGCGACGCGCGGGCGGGCGGCTGCCCGGCGGCGTGGAGCGGGCCTGGGCGTCACCCGCGGCCGCGGCTGCTCCTGCGGGCGGCGGCGGGGG
>JBOHAK010000386.1:0-1957 GCA_050697795.1 Gaiellaceae bacterium | reverse complement strand
GGTCTCGGAGGCGAGCGAGTTCGAGGCGACGACGACGGCGTCGTAAAGCGTCGTACCCCTGGCCGGATCCACCTCGATCGTGCGGAGCGCCGAGTCGGCGTCCGTCGTCGACGCCTGGAAGCTCGTGAGCACTGTGGGCTGCGTGGCGAACGTCGCCACCGCGATGCGGTCCTCCGGCGGCTTCGCCGCGACGAAGGCGCGTGCCGCGTCGACGGCGTCGGCGAGCGGCTTGCCCGCCATGGACTGCGAGCGGTCGATGAGGAGCGAGATGCTCTTCGCCCGGCCGAGGTTCGTCGCGACGAGGTCGGCGACCGGCTGGCCGTTCTCCGTGACCTCCGGCGCGACGACGGACGGCGACTCGCTGACGAAGATCGCTCGGACGACGGGGTAGTCGCTCGTGTCAGCCTCGACGGTCGCTGCGAGCGCTCCCGCCGGGACGAGCAGGACGGCGAGCGCGGCGAGGGCAGGGACGAGCCTGCGCATCACTGGAAGCCGCCGAAGCTCGCGGCCTGGAACGTCGGGCGGGCCGCGTCGTCTTCCTGCTGGAAGAAGGCGGGCGGCAGGTTGACGCCGTTCGTCGCCATCTTCTCCAGGAAGTGCGGCTTCAGGCCCGTGCACCGAAGCGAGGTGAGGAGCCGGGTCGCGCCGGGCGCCGTGGAGTCCTCGTCCGGCGGCTTGGCGATGAAGATGTCCTGCAGCGTGATGACGTCGGACTCCATCCGCAGCACCTCGGTGATGTGCGAGATGCGGCGGGAGCCGTCGACGAGTCGCGTGATCTGCACGAGCAGGTCGAACGCGCTCGAGATCTGCTCGCGGATCGCGCGGTGGGGGAGCTCGACGCCCGCCGTCATGACGAGCGTCTCGAGCCGCGACAGCGCGTCGCGCGGGGAGTTCGCGTGAATCGTGGTCAGCGAGCCCTCGTGGCCCGTGTTCATGGCCTGGAGCATGTCGAGCGTCTCGGCGCCGCGGACCTCGCCGACGATGATGCGGTCGGGCCGCATGCGCAGGGCGTTCCGCACAAGCTCGCGGATCTTCACCTCGCCCTGGCCCTCGATGTTCGCGGGCCGGGACTCGAGCGGGATCACGTGGTCCTGCTGGAGCTGGAGCTCGGCGGCGTCCTCGATCGTGACGATGCGCTCGTCGCCCGGCACGAAGGCCGAGAGAGCGTTGAGCGTCGTCGTCTTCCCGGTGCCGGTACCGCCCGAGATGAGGACGTTGAGCTGGCCCTGGACGCAGGCGGCGAGGAAGTGCGCGGCCTTGGCGGAGATCGACCCGAATGTGATCAGGTCGTCCATCGTGTACGGGTCGCGGGAGAACTTCCGGATCGTGAGCACCGGCCCGCGCAGCGAGAGCGGCGGGATGATCGCGTTCACGCGGCTGCCGTCGGGCAGGCGCGCGTCGACCATCGGCGAGGACTCGTCGATCCGGCGTCCGACCTGCGAGACGATCTTGTCGATGATCCGCAGGAGGTGGGCGTCGTCGACGAAGTTCGAGCTGGTGGCCTCGAGCTTCCCCGACCGCTCCACGTAGATCCGGTCGGGCCCGTTGACCATGACCTCCGAGACGGAGTCGTCGCGCAGGAACGGCTCGAGGGGCCCGTAGCCGAGGATGTCGTCGGTGATCTCGCGGACGACCTGGCGCCGCTCTTCGCGCGTCAGCGGCGTGCGGTCGAGCGCGAGCTGCTCGGTGACCGCGCGCAGGACGCGCTCGGAGAGGTCCTCGTTCGTTTGGGCGCTGAAGAGCTCGGGCCCGAGCTTCGCGATGCACGCGTGGTGGACGCGGGTCTTGAGCTCGGCGTACGGGTCGTGGACGCGGCTCTCCGGCTGGGCGTCGCGGGCGGCGCTCTCGACGCGGGCGATCGTCGCCTCGCCGGAGGCCGTCCCGTTCCCGCCGCCGTTCGTGTTCCTGAGGCGGTCGTGGAGGCCCATCGCTAGCCCCGCTTGAAGAGCCGGCGCTT
>JBOHAK010000385.1:0-3075 GCA_050697795.1 Gaiellaceae bacterium | reverse complement strand
GCCGACGGCCGCGACGACGTCGGGCGTCTCGGGGAACGCCAGGTCGGCGCCGAGCCGGGCGAGGGCGCGCTCGAGCTCCGTCATGCCCCCGCCTCCAGGCGCGCGCGCAACCGGTCGAGCGCGCGCGCTGTGCGCGACTTGACCGTGCCGCGCCGCCAGTCGAGCGCGGCCGCCGTCTCCTCCTCGGACAGCCCCAGGAAATAGCGGCAGGCGATCGCGAGGCGGTCTTCCTCGCGGAGGCCCTCGACCGCGGCGAGCAGCTCCTCGCGCTGCTCGGCCGCCAGAATGGCCGCCTCGGGGGACGGGACCGCGCCCCCCGAGAGCGGGTCTTCGGCCGCGCGGAGCGCGAGGCGCTCACGCCTGCCGGCCGACCTGCGACGGTTCCGCGCCTCGTTCGCGACGATCGCCAGGAACCAGGGCCGGAAGGGCTTCCCCGCCCGGAAGCGGCCGAGCGCGCGGTAGGCCTTCACGGCGGCCTCCTGCACGGCGTCCTCGGCGTCGGCGGCCGAGGCCGTGATCAGGTACGCGGTGCGGAACGCGATGGTCTGGTGCTCCTGGATGAGCGCGCCGTAGGCACGGGTGTCGCCGAGCTTCGCCTGCGCGACGAGGTCGTCTTCTGCCAGTGGCCGGTCCCCCACTGCGTCTCTTCTACACCGCGCGGCGCCGCGGAGTTCCGCGATCCGTCAACGCGGGGCGAGCCGGTAGATCGTGCCGCCCTGGGAGACGAGGTAGAGCTCGCCGTCCGCGTCCTCGGCGAACGAGGAGAGCTGCGCGACGCGGAACTGGTACCCGCGGCGGGTGACCTCGCCCTGCCACCGGGCCAGGCTCCAGATCCGCCCCGTGCAGTAGTCGCCGTAGAAGTAGCGCCCGCGCGCCTCCCGCTCCACGTCGGACCCTCGGTAGACGAACCCGCCGGTGATCGAGCAGCCGAACTCGTGCGTGTACTCGCCGATCGGCGCGACCAGCCGTCCGCCCGGCGAGGGCTCCTTGTCCTCGAACACGGCCGAGCCCTCGTACGCGTCCCAGCCGAAGTTCAGGAGCTCGCCGACCTGCGGCGCCGCGACGAAGTCGATCTCCTCGAGCTCCTCCTGACCGACGTCGCCGATCCAGAGGTCGCCCGTGAGCCGGTCGAACGTGAAGCGCCAGGGATTGCGCAGCCCGTAGGCGACGAGCTCCCAGTCGGCGCCGGGGTCGTCGACGTCCAGCCGGAGGAGCTTGCCCAGCCGGCTGCCGAGGTCCTGGGCGCGGTTCTCCGGGTCGCCGCCCGAGCCGCCGTCGCCCATGCCGACGTACAGGAGGCCGTCGGGGCCGAAGGCGAGCTGGCCGCCGTTGTGGTTCGCATAGGGCTGGTCGACGGCGAGGAGCGGGCGCGACCGGGCGGCAGCCGTCCCCTCTTCTGCCCGGTACTCGACCACGCGCGTGTCGCCCGCGTTGTTCGTGTAGTCCACGTAGAAGAGGCCGTTCTCGTCGTAGTCCGGGTGGAACGCGACCGAGAGCAGGCCCCGCTCGCCGCCGCTTTGCACCTCGTCCGTGATGTCGAGGAACGGCTCCGCCAGCACCCTGTCGCCCTCCAGCACGCGGATCCGGCCCGGCTGCTCGACGACGTAGAGCCGCCCGCGCTCCCCAGGGGCCGCCGCCGCGTGCACGGGCGCGTCGAGCCCGGACACGACCTCCTCGAGCTCGAGCGGCCCCCCTCGGCCGGGACGTTCGGAAGCGGGCTCGGAGCTCGTCTCGGTCGCGTCGCTCCGGGTCGGCGGGGCCGGACCGGTGTCCGTGGTCGGGGCTGACCTCTCCATCCCTTCGCCGCTGCTGCACCCTGCGGCGAGTAGGAGGAGGACGGCTCCGGCGGCGGCGAGCGGACCGCGGCTCACGTCAACCAGGTTATGGACCCCACCCTCGGAGCTGCCGGGGCACCCGCGGCTGCGGCGGTCAGGAGGCGCCGGCAGCGGCCGGGAAGAGCGGCTCGCGTGCGGCAACCGCTTCCCGCAGGGCGCCGAGCATGTCCGGGATCCCGAACAGCCCGCCCTCGCCGCCGCGATACGCCGCGAGAACGCGGCGCTTCGGGCCGAACGCGATCGGGCGCGCGGCCACGCCGGGACTCAGGCGGGTCAGGCCCAGGTCCGGTGCGAGCGCGACGCCTGCACCGGAGGCGACGAGGTTCTGCATGGCCGCGTAGTCGTCGAACTCGAAGCGGATGCGCGGCTCGAACCCGGCGGCCCGGCACGCCCGCTCCGTGAACGGGTGGCACGACGAGCGCGGCGTGCTGCGGATCCACGTCTCGTCCGCGAGATCGGCCAGCCGCACGGCGCGCCGCTGCGCGAGCGGATGGCTGGCCGGGAGCACGACGCGCAGCGGCTCCTCGAGCAGGACCTCGTAGACCACGCGCGTGTCCGAAGGGAGCGGGACGTAGTCGTACTCGAAGACGATGGCGAGGTCGAGCTCGCGCGTGGGCAGGCGGGCGAGCGACGCCAGCGTGTCGGCCTCGGCGACGGTCACCTCGACATCGGGACGGACGACGCCGAAGCGCACCAGCGCGTCCGGGAGGATGCTCACCGCCGCGGTCGTGATCGCACCGAGCCGCAGCGCGGGCGGCTCCCCGGCGAGCGCTCGCAGCTCGATCTCGGCGCGGGCGAGCCGGTCGAGGATCGCCTCGGCGTGCTCGACGAGCCGCCAGCCCGCGGGTGTGAGGCTGACGCTCCGCGGGCCGCGCTCGACGAGCGGGATGCCTGCCTCGCGCTCGAGCTTCGCCACCTGCTGCGAGACGGCGGAGGGCGTGAACCGCAGCGACTCCGCGGCGCCCGCGATCGACCCGCGCAGGGCGACTTCGCGGAGGACGCGGAGGCGGCGGACGTCGAGCATAAGCACAGCTTAACCACGCACGAAGCAATCCGAGTGGTCGCACCCGCCGCGCGCTGGCAGCGTTGGAACGTGCGCGCGCTTCGCAGGGTCGGCTACCCGCTCAGGCTGGCCGCCGTGCGCCTGGCGAAGCGCGCACCGACCGCCGTGCTCGCGGCGGCGGGGGTCGCCGCCGGCGCAGCGATGCTCGCCACCGTGCTCGCCGGGACGGTCGTGGCC
>JBOHAK010000384.1:0-3734 GCA_050697795.1 Gaiellaceae bacterium | reverse complement strand
CGGAGATCCTCGTCATGTCGCAGGGCCGTCTGGCCGCGGCCGGGGACTTCCGGAAGCTGCGGGCGCTGATGGACGACCGACCGCTGCGCGTGCGCGTGCGCACCGACCGGCCGCGCGAGCTCGCGGGCGCCCTGCTCGAGGCCGGGACGGTCGTCGGCGCCCGGCTGGACGGCGACCAGGTGCTCGAGCTCGACACGAACGACGCCAGGGAGCTGGCCCGTGCGCTGGCGCCGGCCGCCCGGGCCCGGGATGCGAGCCTGCTCGAGGTCATCCCGCTCGACGCCGACCTCGAGGGCGTCTTCCGCTACCTCGTGCAGCGATGAGTACGTGGGACACAGCCGCGGCCGTCCCGACCGAGCGGCCGCGCACGGCGGCCTCGCTCGGCGCGCTCTACCGCCTCCTGTTGCGCACCCAGGTCACCGTGCCGCGCCTGCTCGGCATCGCGGCGCTCGGCTCGTTGTCCGTCCTGCTCGGCGTCTTCGCCCGCTGGGACGACGATCCCGTGCAGGCCGCCGCGGACGTCGCCGCCTCCTACGGCCTCGGCATCGTCGTGCCGCTCGCGGCGGTCTGGCTCGGGACGTCCGCGATCGGCGACCTCGTCGAGGACCGTCTCCTCGTCTACCTCTGGCTGAAGCCCGTGGCGCGCTGGCAGCTCCCGGCGGCGGCCGTGCTCGCCACGCTCACGCTCGTCGCGCCGCTGACCGCGCTCCCGCTCGCCGCCTCCGCCCTCGTGGCGGGAGCCGGGGAGGCCGCGCTCACCGTCCTGCTCGCGGCGTCGCTCGCGGCGTTCGCCTACTCCGGCCTGTTCGTCGCCGCCGGGCTGTGCTTCCGGCGCGCGGTCTGGTGGGGCCTCGCGTTCGTGCTCCTCTGGGAGAACGCCGCCGCCCACGCATCGGAGGGCACGGCGCGCTTCACGGTGACGAGCTGGGCGCGCTCGCTCCTCTCCACGGTTCCGGGGGTGGACGTTCCGCTGGACGACCGCTCCGTCGCGGCCGCGCTCGTCGTCCTCCCGGCCGTCGCGGTCGCGGGCTGGCTGGCGGCGACGCTGCGCTATCGCCGCGCCGACGTGGACTGAGTCACCCCGCAGGTACCGTGAGCCCATGAGGCCGCGTCGGGCGGACGGAGGCGGAGGCCGGTGGACGTTCACCCGGGGCGAGGCCCCGGAGCGGCCGGCCGATCCGGCCGTGCGCCGGGCGAACCTGCGCCGCGTCACGCTCCTGTTCAAGGCGTACCGCTGGCGCCTCGCGACGGTCCTGGCGCTCATCTTCGCGTCGGCGCTGCTCGGCATCGTCTCGCCGTTCCTGATCCGGGACATCTTCGACGAGGCCCTCCCGCAGGACGACGACCGCCTCCTGGCCCTGCTCGTGCTGGGGCTGATCGGGATCGCGGTCGTCACCGGCGTCATCGGCGTCGCCCAGGCCTGGCTCTCGAACGTCGTCGGGCAGCGGGTGATGCACGACCTGCGCGCCGCCGTCTACCGGCACCTGCAGCGGCTCTCGCTCGCCTTCTTCACGCGAACGCGCACGGGCGAGGTGCAGTCGCGGATCGCGAACGACATCGGCGGCGTCGAGCGGGTGGTCACCTCGACCGCGACGTCGATCGTCTCGAACGTCACCACCGTCGTGGCGGCCGTGGTGGCGATGTTCCTGCTCGACTGGCGCCTGGCCATCTTCTCGCTCGCGCTCGTGCCCCTCTTCGTACTGCTGACACGCCGGGTAGGCGAGCAGCGCCGCCGCATCACGACGGACCGGCAGAAGACCATGGCGGACATGTCCGCGCTGGTCGAGGAGTCGCTGTCCGTCTCCGGGATCCTGCTCGGCAAGACGATGGGCCGCAGCGCCGAGCTCACCGACCGTTTCGAGCGTGAGTCGTCGGAGCTCGCCGGCCTCGAGGTGCGGCAGGTCATGGCCGGCCGCTGGGTGATGGCCTCCATCCAGATGAGCTTCTCGATCATGCCCGCCCTCGTCTATTGGTTCGCGGGGCAGAGCTTCGTGGGCGGCGTCACGCTCGGCACGGTCGTCGCCTTCACCACGCTGCAGACCCGCCTCTTCTTCCCGGTCGGGCAGCTCCTCTCGGTGCAGATCGACGTGCAGACGTCCCTCGCGCTCTTCGACCGCGTGTTCGAGTACCTCGACCTGCCCGTGGAGATCGTCGAGCGCGAGGACGCCGTCGACCTGCCGCCGTGCCGCGGCGACCTGGCCTTCGAAGGGGTCTGGTTCCGCTACGAGGGGGACGCCGACGGCTCGGACGGCGGCTGGACCCTGAGCGACGTGAGCTTCGAGGTTCCGGCCGGCACGACGACGGCCGTCGTCGGCGAGACCGGCTCGGGGAAGACCACCGTCGGCTACCTCGTCGCGCGCCTCTACGACGTCGAGCGCGGCCGCGTCACGATCGACGGCATCGACGTGCGCGGCGCCACGCTCTCGTCGCTCGCCCGCACGATCGGCGTCGTCTCGCAGGAGACGTACCTCTTCCACGCGTCGATCAAGGACAACCTCCGGTTCGCGAAGCCGAACGCGTCGGACGAGGAGATCGAGAGCGCCGCGCGCGCCGCGCGCATCCACGACCAGATCGCGAGCCTGCCGGATGGATACGACACGATGGTCGGCGAGCGCGGCTACCGCTTCTCAGGCGGCGAGAAGCAGCGCATGGCGATCGCCCGCACGATCCTGCGCAACCCGCCCGTCCTCGTCCTCGACGAGGCGACGAGCGCGCTCGACACACAGACGGAGCGCGCCGTCCAGGAAGCGCTCGACCGGCTCGCCGAGGAGCGCACGACGATCGCGATCGCGCACCGCCTCTCGACGATCCGCGACGCCGACCAGATCGTCGTCCTCGACCGCGGCCGCAACGTCGAGCGCGGCACGCACGACGAGCTGCTCGCGCTCGGCGGGCGCTATGCCCGCCTCGTGGCGCGGGACGCAGACCTCGGCCCGACCGTCTTCGTCCCCTCGGAGGAGCCCGCCTGACGGCTGAGGCGGGTCTCGCTGTGGTCGTTGCTGTTCGAATCTAGCGGCGCCGCGCGGAAGGCCGCTCGCGCGGCCTCCCGCGGTTTCCACGACCCGAAGTCTCTCGGTCGCTCTACGGACCCGTCACCTGACCGCCCGGGTTCAGGACCGGCGGACAGGGCAACGCACCGGCGGGCGCGAAGCTGGCGACGCCGCCTGAGGCCTCCCCGGAGATCGCCGGCGCCTGCGCGTGGCAGTGCCCCTGGACCCACGGCCGCGCGATCGGGTCGTTGAGAATCACCGGCCCGTCCTGACCCGGCGGCGCGACAGTCTGCGTGTGCGCAAGCGCAGCCGGCGCGAGCGAGAGCGCCCAAACTGCCGCGATGACAGCTGCGGTGGTCTTCCTCATGACTGCTCCTCTTCGGTTGGCATGGCCGCCTCCTTGTGATGAACTTGACGAGCGGCAACTTCGCAGGGAGGCGTGTGACCGGACGTGTGACGCAAGTCGCTCGGGAGCGTTCGTGGGCCTGAGCATCCAGCTCCTCGGACCGCCGAGGATCGAGCGCGACGGCGTCGCCGTCGCCGCTCCCCGCGGGCACAAGCCGTGGGGGCTCCTCACGTACCTCGTGCGCACGCGCGCTCCCACGTCGCGCGAGCGGCTGGCCGGCCTCCTCTTCCCCGAGGCCGACGACCCCCTCGGGACGCTCCGCTGGGCCCTCTCGACGCTCCGCCGCGTGCTCGGCGACCACGCCGCGTTCGCCGGCGATCCCCTCGGGCTGACCCTGC